>JAFLDI010000046.1 GCA_017302485.1 Burkholderiales bacterium
GACCCGTCCCCAGGCGAGCCCGGCCAGCGCCGGCGTCATGCCCGCCGGCGCCCAGACCGGCAGTGCGCCAGGGGGCAGCGGCTGTGCAGCCATCGGGTCCACCGCCACGACCGGCGCCGACAGTCCGCAGGCCGCCTGGGCCCGGACCAGCACGGCGGGCTCACCGACGACCACGGTGTCGGACAGTTCACCCGCCGCGTGGGCGCGCACGATGATCTCGGGGCCGATCCCCACCGGATCGCCCATGGTCAGCAGCAGCGGACGGCTCATCAGGCGGGATTGTCGATGTCGATGAAGCGGTGCTCGAGGCCGAACTGCCCGGCCAGGTGCGCCCCCAGCGCCGGCGCACCGTAGCGTTCGGTGGCGTGGTGACCGCAGGCCAGGAAGGCCACGCCGGTCTCGCGGGCCAGGTGGGCCTGCGGCTCGGAGACCTCGCCGGTGATGAACAGGTCCGCTCCCGCCGCGATGGCGGCCTCGAAATAGCCCTGCGCCCCGCCGGTGCACCAGGCCACGCGCCGCAGCGGGCGTCCGTCGCCAGCCAGCACCAGCGGTCGGCGGCCCAGCGCCTGCCCGACGCGCTCGGTGAACGCTGGCAACTCGGCCAGCGGCGCTGCGCCCAGCCAGCCCAGGTCCTGATCGCCAAAGCGCGACTCGCCCACCAGGCCCAGCTGGCGACCCAGCTGGGCGTTGTTGCCCAGTTCGGCATGGGCATCCAGCGGCAGGTGGTAGGCCAGCAGATTGATGCCGTGGGCCAGCAGCCGCTCGACCCGCGTCTTGAGCCAGCCGGTCAGACGCCCGTCGTGGCCACGCCAGAACAGGCCGTGGTGCACCAGCAGTGCATCGGCGCGGGCCTCGATCGCCGCGTCGATCAGGGCCAGACTGGCCGTCACGCCGCTGACCACCTTGAGAATCTCCGGTCTGCCCTCCACCTGCAGGCCATTCGGCCCATAATCCTTGAAGCGGTCCACCTGCAGCAGCTCGTGCAGATGACTCTCGATGTCGCGACGCTGGGCCACGGTGCCTGTCCTTTTGTTGTCCGCCGATGCGCAGAACCTGGCTGATTTTCTCGCAAGCCGTCACCGTTGCGGTGGCGGTGATGTTTGTTGTCGGCACCTTCAAGCCGCACTGGCTGGGCGGTGCCCCCGACATGCTGGGCATGGCGCGCGCGCCGGCACCGGCGTCGGGTGTGGTGACGGTGGGCGTGTCCAGTCCCGGGGCCAGCGTCGGCCTGCAGCCGCTGACCGCCGCCGCCAAGCGGGCCGCCCCCGCGGTGGTCAGCGTCACGGCCAGCAAGGCGCCACCGCGTCGCTCGGTGCAGCCGCATGGCCAGGACCCCTGGTTCCGCTTCTTCTTCGGCCAACCCGGCCAGCAGGCCGAGCCGCAGGTGGGCCTGGGGTCCGGCGTGATCGTCAGCGCCGACGGCTACCTGCTGACCAACCACCATGTCGTCGAAGGCGCCGATCAGATCCGCGTGCGCCTGGCCGACGGCCGCGAGGCCGACGCCCAGCTGATCGGCACCGACCCCGAAAGCGACATTGCGGTGCTCAAGATCGCTCTGGACAACCTGCCCAGCGTCAACCTGGGCGCGATCGAGCAGTTGCAGGTGGGCGACGCGGTGCTGGCCATCGGCAACCCCTTCAACGTGGGTCAGACGGTGACCTCGGGCATCGTCAGCGCGCTGGGGCGCAGCGGTCTGGGCCTGTCGACCTTCGAGAACTTCATCCAGACCGATGCGGCCATCAACCCCGGCAATTCGGGCGGCGCGCTGGTGGATGCCGCCGGCAACCTGGTGGGCATCAACTCGGCCATCTACTCGCAATCGGGCGGCAGCATGGGCATCGGCTTTGCCATCCCCATCGACCTGGCGCGGCATGTGATGGACGGTCTGGTGCGCGACGGCCAGGTCACCCGCGGCTGGATCGGCGTGCAGCCGCGCGACCTCGACCCGGAGTTTGCGCAGAGCTTCGATCTGCCGGTCAGCCAGGGTGTGCTGATCACCGGGGTGCTGCAGAACGGCCCCGCCAGCCAGGCCGGCATGCGCCCGGGCGACGTGGTCACCACGATTGCGGGTCGCCCTGTGCGCAGCACCTCCCAGCTCCTGCTGGCCGTGTCCGAGCTCAAGCCGCAGTCGCAGGCTCAGATCGGGGTTCAGCGCGGCAAGGACACGCTGCAGCTGACGGTCACCGTGGCCCAGCGGCCCAAGGCCCAGGCTGCGCCCCGGTAAGGCACCGGCCGCCCGCGTCAGGCCGCGTCGTCCGGCGGCGCCTGGGTGTGCTTGATGAACAGGCCCGCCGCCAGGATGCCCAGCTCATAGAGCAGGACCATCGGGATGGCCAGCGCCAGCTGCGACACCACATCCGGCGGCGTGATGACCGCAGCGATGACGAAAGCGATGACGATGAAGTAGCCGCGCCACTCGCGCAGCTTCTCGACGGTCACCACGCCCATGCGGGCCAGCACCACCACCACCACCGGCACCTCGAAGGCGGCGCCGAAGGCGATGAACATCGTCATCACGAAACCCAGGTAGGCCTCGATGTCCGGCGCTGCCGTGATGCTCTTGGGCGCGAACTGCTGGATGAACTTGAAGACCTGGCCGAAGACGAAGAAGTAGCAGAAGGCCACGCCGGCGAAGAACAGCACCGTGCTGGACACCACCAGCGGCAGCACCAGCTTCTTCTCGTGGCTGTACAGGCCCGGAGCGACGAAGGCCCAGACCTGGTAGAGCACCACGGGCAGCGCCAGCAGGAAGGCCGCCATCAGCGTGATCTTCAGGGGCACCAGAAAGGGCGAGATCACGTTGGTGGCGATCATCGTCGCACCCTGCGGCAGGTTGCTGACCAGCGGTGCCGCCAGCAGGTCATACAGGCCACCGGGACCGGGCCAGAAGGCCAGTGCGCCAAAGGCGATGCCCACCGCGATCAGCGCGCGGATCAGGCGGTCACGCAGTTCGATCAGGTGGGAGACGAACGGCGCCTCGGTGCCTTCGAGTTCGTCGCGCGGTTCAGTGCTCATGCGGGTCGCTTGCCCGCAGGCGGGCGAAGAAGAAACAAAGGCGCGCCGTCAGCCGGCACGCGGACGGAAGCGCCGCACACGTGCGGCGCCCGATTGCACGTGGGTGCGCACGCCGGCGCGGTGCTTGTACCACTGCGGCGTGGCACTGCGCTTGACGCGCCAGTTCTTGCGCACCGGCTGGTAGCTGGGCGAAGGCGTGGCATCGGTGGATCCGTCGCCGGCCGGACCGGACAGACCGGCCGTGACCTCGCTCCAGTTGGATTCGAAGCTGGAGGCCGCGTCGTTGACCTCGGTGCGCACCGTCTGCTCGACATCGCGCGCCGCAGTCTCGAACTGCGACTTCATCTTCTGCAGCTCTTCCAGCTCGATCGAGCGGTTGACCTCAGCCTTGACGTCGGCCACGTAGCGCTGCGCCTTGCCCACCATGTGGCCCACCGTACGCGCCACACGCGGCAGCTTCTCGGGGCCGATGACGATCAGCGCCACCGCACCGATCAGGGCCAGCTTGTCGAATCCGAAGTCGATCATGCGCGCGCCAAGGTCTCAGGCCCGCTCAGGACTTGGTCTTGGTCTCGACGTCGACGGTGTTGGCGTCGGTCTTGGGGGCGGCCACCTGCTGGGCCGGCGGCACCGGCTGCTGCGGATCGCCTTCGGCAGCACCCTTCATGCCGTCCTTGAAGCCCTTGACCGCCGAGCCCAGGTCGGAGCCCATGTTCTTCAGCTTCTTGGTGCCGAACACCATCACCACGATGAGCAGCACGATCAGCCAATGCCAGATGCTGAACGATCCCATGTCAAGTTCTCCTAAGTACGAAAGGTGGATTCTAGGGCCGCCACATGTCAGCCCTTCGACCAGGGCCTCGGACCACCCATCACATGCATGTGGAGGTGGAACACCTCCTGCCCGCCATCACGCCCGGTGTTGATCACCTGGCGGAAGCCGCCGGTCACGCCCAGCTGGGCCATCAGCCGGGGTGCCAGAACGTTCATGTGGCCCAGCAGCGCCGCGTCGGCCTCGGTGACCTCGGCCATCGACGCGATGTGACGCTTGGGAATGATCAGCAGATGCACCGGCGCCCAGGGCGCGATGTCGTGAAAGGCGACCACCAGATCGTCCTCGTGGGCTTTCTTCGCGGGGATCTGGCCCGCGACGATCTTGCAGAAGATGCAGTTCGGATCGGCACTCATGGCGTGAATGGGAGCAACGGGGAGATCAGCGCGGCATCGGCCGGCGGTCGTTCAGCGCCGACCAGCCGCGCACCACGCGGTAGAGGAACCACAGCGAGATGCCGAACCAGGCGATCCAGCCCGGCACCACCAGCAGCACCCACAGCGGCGCCGTCACCAGGTAGAGCAGGCCAGCCCAGACCACGCTGCGGATGCGCCAGCTGAAGTGGCTTTCCTGCCAGCTGCCCTGCGCGTCGCCGCGCTTGACCATGTCGATGATGAAAGCCACCACCAGCAGGACAACACCCGGCTGGAAGCTGGGAATCACCGCGCCCACGGCGACAATCGCGTGCAGCAGGTAGCTGATCTGGCTGACGCTGCGCAGCGAGGCCTCGCGCTCGGCGTCCAGCACCACGGCATCGGGTTCGTTCATCCAATCCTCCGGCGGTGGGTCAATCGCCCTGGCGCTCGCGCGCCTGGGCCTTGCGGGCGGCAAACTCTTCCAAACCTGAGAGGCCTTCGCGGCGCTCCAGCTCGCGCAGCACGTCAGAAGGCGAGAGGTCGAACTGGGCCAGCGCGATCATCGAGTGGAACCACAGGTCGGCCACCTCGTAGACGATCTTCTCGCGGTCGCCGTCCTTGGCGGCCATCACCGTCTCGGTGGCCTCTTCACCCACCTTCTTGAGGATGGCGTCGGTGCCCTTGTGGAACAGGCGGGCGACATAGCTCTTGTCAGGGTCGCCCTGGCGGCGGCTCTGGATGACCTCGTGCAGGCGCTGCAGGGTGTCGTTGGAACTCATCGGTAGATGCTCTCGGGGTCCTTCAGCACCGGATCGACGGCCACCCAGCGGCCCCCCTCCAGGCGTTCATAGAAGCAGCTGTGGCGGCCGGTGTGGCAGGCGATGCCCGGCTCGTGGCCGCGCTGGGTGATCTTCAGCAGCACCACGTCCTGGTCGCAGTCGATGCGGATCTCGTGCACGTCCTGGAAGTGGCCGGACTCCTCGCCCTTGTGCCACAGCCTCTGGCGCGAGCGGCTGAAGTACACCGCCTGGCGCAACTCGGCCGTGCGTGCCAGCGCCTCGCGGTTCATCCACGCGAACATCAGCACGTCACCCGTCGCCGCCTCCTGGGCAATCACGGGCACCAGCCCGTCACGGTCCCAGCGCACGCGGTCCAGCCAATCAGTCATGCGGCCAGTGTAGCGAAGCAAGCGCTCAGCCCGCGTGGGTCGGGCCGCGATGGCCCCACTCGTCGGCAAACCAGCGCAGCACCGGAATGGTACCCGGCAGCACCGGGACGCTGGCCACCGGCAGGGTCTCCCAGGCCATGGCCTGGCCCTCGCGCATCTGCAGGGCACCGCTCCACTCGTTGACCAGGCGAAAGTGCAGGCGCACACGCGCATGCTCGTAGTCCATCACCAGTTCGTGCCAGCGTCGGCTGGCGCCGATGGTGATGCCCAGCTCCTCGTGCAGTTCGCGCGCCAACGCCTGATGGACGCTCTCGCCCGCTTCCAGCTTGCCGCCGGGGAACTCCCAGTAGCCGGCGTAGACCTTGCCCGGCGGGCGCGAGGTCAGCAGGAACTGTCGCTCCAGCCCGGTGGCGTCGCGACGCACCAGCACACCCACCGCCACCTCGATGGCGGGCCGCGGCGCGCGGTCGATGCCGTCGGCCGAATGCACCGGCTCAGACATGGTCGAGGCCGTCAGGGGCCGGCGCATCGGCGGACGCCACGGCCGGCACATCCGTTCCGTGGTCTCGCCCGGCCCAGTCGCGCGCGAATTGATGCGCCACCCGGCCCGAGCGCGAGCCGCGCTCGAGCGCGAAGACCAGCGCCTGTGGCCGGGCGGAGTCCCAGGCCGAGGCTGGCACCCCGTAGTGCGCCAGCCACTGCCGCACGATGGCCAGGTACTCGTCCTGGCTGAAGGGGTAGAAGCTGATCCACAGGCCGAAACGCTCGGACAGCGAGATCTTCTCCTCGATCGCCTCGCCCGGGTGCAGTTCGCCGTTCTCGTCGTGGCGCGCGGCCAGGTTGTCGGCCATGCGCTCGGGCAGCAGGTGGCGGCGGTTGCTGGTGGCGTAGATCAGCACGTTGTCGGTGCTGGCCGCCACCGAGCCATCGAGGATGGACTTCAGCGCCTTGTAGCCGGCTTCTCCCTCCTCGAAGCTGAGGTCGTCGCTGAAGATGAGAAAACGCTCGGGCCGCCCGGCGATGCGCTCGACGATGTCGGGCAGATCCACCAGATCGGCCTTGTCGACCTCGATGAGGCGCAGGCCGCGGTCGGCAAACTCGTGCAGACAGGCGCGGATCAGCGAGCTCTTGCCGGTGCCGCGCGCACCGGTCAGCAGCACGTTGTTGGCCGGCCTCCCGGTGACGAACTGCGCGGTGTTGCGACGCAGGCGCTCGCGCTGGGTGTCGACCTCCTGGAGGTCCTCCAGACGGATCAGACCGACATGACGCACCGGCTCAAGCCAGCCGGCGCCCTGGCGCTTGCGGTAGCGAAAAGCGATTGACGCCGACCAGTCGGGATCGACGAGCGGACGCGGCAGGACGGACTCCAGGCGCTGCAGCACCGCGTCGGCGCGGTCCAGCAGGGCCACCAGCTTGGCGGGATCGAACATGCCGCCAGTGTAGTGGCCCGCCCAGCGGGCGCTGGGGCCCTCAAGGGCAGCTGGTGCCGGCGTCGATGCGAACGAGCCGCGGCTTGCCCAGACCCGCCGCCAAGGGATCGTAGGGCGGGTTGGGCGCCTTGAACTGCGCCATGGTGCTGACCAGGGCGTCAATGTCCTGGCCGCCACCCAACCGGTTCGTGCCACCCTTGAGCACCGTGAAGGCGTCGCCGCCGTCTGCCAGGAAGCTGTTGACGGTCACACGCCACGGACGCGCCGGCTCCAGCACGGTGCCGGCGGCATCCACAACGGTGACCGTGCCGCCGGGCAGCGCCACGCTCAGGTTGCGCACCTTGCTGCCACAGGCCTGGGTGTGGTCCCACTCGTAGCGCACGCCATTCGAGGGCAGCAGCACGCGGGCGAAACTGGTCTGGCCGAAGCAGTTCGGGAACTGCTGTTCCAGCGTGTCCTTCAGTTGCTGCGAAGTCAGCGTCAGCGTGACCAGGCCATTGCCGAAGGGCTGCACCGTGAAGGCCTCGCCGTAGGTGACGTTGCCGTCGCCCTCGCCCACGCCGCTGCCAGCGTACAGGAAGCCCGGATTGCGCACGCCACCCGGGTTCATCAGCGCCAGTTGCGCCCCACCCAGCTCGGGCGCCGCGGTGGCGCTCAGTTGGGCGTCAGCCACCAGTTCGCCGGCCGGCATGTTGCACGCGGCGTCCTTGGTGTTGGGCACGTCGCGGGCGATGGCACCGATGACCTGGTTGGCCACCGGCGCAGCGATCGCCTTGTAGGCGCTGGTGATGGCGGCCACCTCGGCGTTCGGCACGATCGCGGTGTTGCTGCGGTCGACGACCTTGTTCAGGGCCTGCACCGCGCCCACGTCGCCAGTTCGGCGGTCCAGCGTCACATCGATCTCGGTCAGCACCCGGCCGATCGCGTTGGCACTGGTCACGGGTACCAGGCGGCCGCTGGCCAGCGGCAACTGGCAGTTGTACGCCGAATGCGTGTGGCCGGTCAGCACCAGATCGACTGCACCGTCGAGCGCAGCGACGATCGGCTTGATCGGCGAGCCCTCCAGACCACCCTCGCAGGCGTTGATGTCCGCCGTCGTGCCGGTCTGCACACCGCCCTGGTGAATCATCACCACGATGGCTTCGATGCCGGCGGCACGCAGGCGCGGCACCAGCGCATTGACAGTCTGCGCTTCGTCCATGAAGGCCAGGCCCTTGATGCCAGCGGGCGAGACGATCTGCGGCGTCTCCTTGAGCGTCATGCCGATGAAGGCCATGCGGACCTTGCGGCCGTCGGCCTCGAAGGTCTTGACGCCATAGGGCGGGAACAGTGTTTCGCCGCTGCGACGCTGCACCACGTTGGCGGCCAGGAAATCGAAGCGGGCGCCCTCGAACGGCACCGGTGTGCCCACCTCCGCGCCGCGGCAGCTGTTGGTGGCATCGATCGGGTGGCAACCACCGCGTTGCATGCGACGCAGCTCGACCTTGCCATCGTCGAACTCGTGGTTGCCCACGGCGTTGAAGTCCAGCCCGATGCGGTTCATCACCTCGATCGTTGGCTCGTCGTGGAACAGCGCCGAGACCAGCGGGCTGGCGCCGATCAGGTCGCCGGCCGAGACCACCACGGTGTTCGGGTTGGCCGCCTTGGCCGCGGCCACATAGCCCGCCAGGTAGTCGGCACCACCCGCCGGCACCGCCGGATCGGTGGCCTTGGCACGGAAGGTGCCAGGCGACTCCAGCTGGCCGTGGAAATCGTTCAGCGACAGGATCTTGACCTTGAGCGTCGCGGGCGCGCCGGCCAGCGCAGCGGCCGAGGCCGACAACAGGGCGGCGGCCGCCAGGAAAGCGGGACTGAATTGCATGGACTCCTCCGGGATCATGGCAGCGAACTGCCGATGCTCCGATTGGAGGGTCTTGTGTTGACAGGATCGTGTCGGCGCGGATGAACCGCCCGACACACAGTCAGACCTCAGGCCAGCAGCGCGAGCGCGACGTCGAGCTGCTCGGTGGGCGGGCGACGAAAGCCCGAACGGGCATAGCGCTGCAGGCGACCGACGATGAAGGCCGTCAGCGCCGAGGCGCGACCGTTGGCGTCAACCGTGGGCGTGGCCGAGCCAGCAGCCTCTGCGCCCAGACGAAGGCTCTGGCGCAACTGCGACTCGACGCGATCAAAGAACTGGTTCATGCGGGTGATCAACCGCTCGTGTTCGAAAACCAGCGCGTCACCCACCATCACACGGGTCATGCCCGGGTTCTTCTCGCCAAACTGCAGCAGCACCTGGGTGATGCGCTGTGCCTGGGCTCGGCCATCCGGCTCACGTTCGGTGATCTGGTTGATCAGGCTGAAGATGCTGGATTCGATGAACTCGATCAGGCCCTCGAACATCTGCGCCTTGCTGGCAAAGTGGCGATACAGCGCCGCCTCGCTGACCTGCAGCCTGGCGGCCAGAGCCGCCGTGGTGATGCGGTCGGCGCCGGGTTGCTCCAGCATGGCAGCGAGGGTCTGCAGGATCTGCACGCGGCGCTCGCCCGGTTTGGGACGCTTGCGAGCAGCCGCCGCCGCTGCCGTGTCGGTGGGTGCCTCGGTCTCGACCGGGTCGGCGGATTCGGGCAGGTCAGACATCAGGGCAGCCGGCGCAACTGTTGCAGCGTTTTGATTCTTGCACACACATAGGGCGGCCTGCGGTGCAGGTAAACACCGACTTCCGGCCCATGGGCATGGTGCTTGATCCAGCGCTGCATCCACACCGTGCGCATGCCCACGGCGTGGGCGGCGCGCTGGTGCAGCAAGGTGTCCTCGACCAGCACGCAACGCGACGGGTGCACCCCCAGCCGGGCCGCCAACGCCTTGAACATGCGGGTATCGGGCTTGGGCCGGAGATGGCCGAACATGCGCATCTCCTCGACGCCGATCACCTCGTCGAACAGGCCCTCCAGGCGCAAGGCCACGAGCACGCGCAGCGCGTAGTCCCGACCGGCATTGGTCAGCACGATCTTGCGCCCGGTCAAGCGTCGCAGTGCCGCCAGGTCGTGCGGGTGACCCACCAGCTCGCGCTCCAGCCCCGGGAAGGCGTGGGTGTGGCGCAGGAAGTGGCTGGGGCGCACGCCGTGGTGGCGGATCAGCCCCAGCAGGGTCGAGCCGTAGCGGTGCCAGTAGTCGGCGCGCAGCCGATCGGCCTCGTCTGGCGCGACCTGCAGATGCTCTTCAATGTAGCGGTTCATCGCGCCATCGAAGTGGCGGAACGCCGACACGCCGGCGTTGTGCAGCGTGTTGTCGAGGTCGAACAGCCAGACCCGCTGACCCATGCTCAATGGCTTCGGATCATGGTGCCGAATGCCTGGTCGGTCAGAATCTCCAGCAACAGCACATGCGGTACGCGGCCGTCGATGATGTGCACCGCGTTGACGCCACTCTTGGCGGCATCCAGCGCGCCGGCGATCTTGGGCAGCATGCCGCCGCTGATCGTGCCATCGGCGAACAATTCATCGATGCGGCGGGCGGTCAGGTCGGTCAGCAACTGGCCGTTCTTGTCGAGCACGCCGGTGATGTTGGTCAGCATCAGCAGCTTCTCGGCCTTCAGCACCGTGGCCAGCTTGGCGGCCACGACGTCGGCGTTGATGTTGTAGCTCTCGCCCTGCTCACCAAAGCCGATCGGGCTGATGACCGGGATGAAGGCGTCGTCCTGCAGCGCCTTGACCACGCTGGGGTCGATCGAGTCGATGTCGCCGACCTGGCCGACATCGTGCTCCTTGGTCGGGTCGTCCTTGTCGACCATCTTCAGCTTCTTGGCGCGGATCAGGCCGCCATCGCGGCCAGTCAGACCCACCGCCTTGCCGCCGGCGGCGTTGATCAGGCCGACGATGTCCTGCTGCACCTCGCCGCCCAGCACCCACTCGACGACCTCCATGGTCTCCTCGTCGGTGACGCGCATGCCCTGGATGAAGGTGCCCTTCTTGCCCAGGCGGTTCAGGGCCTCGTCGATCTGCGGGCCGCCGCCGTGCACCACCACCGGGTTCATGCCCACCAGCTTGAGCAGCACGATGTCCTCGGCGAAGTCCTGCTGCAGCGCAGGGTCGGTCATGGCGTTGCCACCGTACTTGATGACCAGGGTCTTGCCGTGGTACCTGCGGATGTAGGGCAGCGCCTGCGACAGGATCTCGGCCTTCTCGCGCGGCAGGATGTGGTCGACGCTGACGTGGGTGGGGGTGGAAGTCATGGCGGGCACGGGGTCGAAGGAGGGAATGCCCGGATTGTAGGGATCGGCTGCGGCATCATGCCGACACCGGCGGCTGTCATCGCGCAGCCCGCCGACCGCGTTGAATCCCCCGAAGGAGCACCCGAGATGAGCACCCGCCAGCCCCCCGCCACCATCGCCCGCCTGCTGCTGTGCGCCGGCCTGGCCCTGGCCAGCGGCCTGGCCTCGGCCGCCGATGGCGAGATCCGCAAGATCGACGCCGCGCAGATGCGCCTGACGCTCAAGCACGAGGCCATTCCCAGCCTGGACATGCCCGCCATGACCATGACCTACAAGGCGCCCTCAGCGACCCTGCTGCAGGGTCTGGCCGTGGGCGACCAGGTCGTGTTCGAGGCCGAGAAGCGCGACGGCGCCTACGTCGTCACCGCCATCCGCAAGAAGTGAACGTGGCGCGGGTCACCCGACCCGCGCGCACACCGGCCCACGTCAGAAGTGGATGCCGCGCATCATCTGCTGCAGCGCCACCGCCTCGGCCGACAGCTGCGGCTTGCCGCCCTTCTCGCCCTTGGCCGCTTCCGAGTCAGGGAACATGCGGAAGCTGGTGTTCATGACGATCTGCGCCACGCGCGGCACCAGGGCGTGCAGCACCTGGCCGAAGATGCCCAGGCGCGTGGCGATGCGCACCGGCTTGTGGATCACCGCCTCGGCCACCATGTCGGCGGCTTCTTCTGGCGACAGCGTGGGCACGTTGTTGTAGATCTTGGTGGGCGCGATCATCGGCGTGCGCACCAGCGGCATGTTGATGGTGGTGAAGGTGATGCCCACGTCGGCGAACTCGCTCGAGGCGCAGCGCGTCCAGGCGTCCAGCGCGGCCTTGCTGGCCACATAGGCCGAGAAGCGCGGCGCGTTGGTCAGCACGCCGATCGAGCTGATGTTGACCACATGGCCCTTGCGCTTGGCCGCCATGCCGGGCAGCAGGCCCATGGTCACACGCAGGCAGCCGAAGTAGTTCAGGTCCATCGTGCGCTGGTAGTCGTGGAAGCGGTCGTAGCTGGACTCGATGGCGCGTCGGATCGAGCGACCGGCGTTGTTGACCAGCACGTCCACGCCGCCGAACTGCTCGGTGAGCCAGGCCACCAGCGCGGCGCAGCTCTCCTCGTTGGCAATGTCGGCGCTGAAGGTGTGGACCTGGGCGTCCTTGCCGGCCTTCTCACGGATCTCAGCCTCGGCCTCCTTGAGCTTGATTTCGTCACGGGCGCAGATCACGGTGATCGCGCCGGCCTCGGCAAACTTGATCGCTGCCGCCAGGCCAATGCCCGAGGAGCCACCGGTCACCAGCACCACCTTGCCGGCCACCGAGCCCTTGAGCGAGCGGTCCTTGAACAGGTCGGGGTCGAGGTGGCGCTCCCAGTAGTCCCACAAACGCCAGGCGTAATCGTGCAGGTTGGGGCACTCGATGCCCGAGCCCTTCAACGCCGCCTGCGTCTCGCGGCAATCAAAGCGCGTGGGGTAATTGACGAAGGTCAGAATGTCCTCGGGCAACCCCAGGTCGGCCATCACCGCGCGGTGGATGCGGCGCACCGGCGCCAGCGCCATCAGGCCCTTCTTGACGCTCTTGGGGATGAAGCCCAGGAGCGCGGCGTTGACGAAGAGGTTCATTTTCGGCGCATGCGCGGCCTTGGCGAACACGCCCAGCACATCGCCCACGCGGTAGCCCACCGGGTCGACCAGATGGAAGCACTTGCCCTTGATGACGTGCTTGGAGTGGCTGATGTGGTCGAGCGCGTCCACCACGAAGTCCACCGGGACGATGTTGATGCGCCCGCCCTCCAGGCCCACTGCCGGCATCCACGGCGGCAGGATCTGGCGCATGCGCTGGATCAGCTTGAAGAAGTAGTAGGGGCCATCGATCTTGTCCATCTCGCCGGAGCGCGAGTCGCCCACCACCGCGGCGGGGCGGTACACCGTCCAGGGCACCTTGCACTCGGTGCGCACGATCTTCTCGCTCTCGTGCTTGGTCCTGAAGTACGGGTGGTCGAGGTTCTCGGCCTCGTCGAACATGTCCTCGCGGAACACGCCTTCATACAGGCCGGCAGCGGCGATCGAGCTGACGTGGTGCAGATGACCGGCATCCACCGCCTTGGCGAACTCGACCACATTGCGCGTGCCTTCGACGTTGACGCGCACCTGGCTCTCGGCATCGGCCTCCAGGTCATAGACCGCGGCCAGGTGGTAGACGGCGTCGATCTGTCCCTTGAGGGCCTTGATCTGGTCGGCAGCCACGCCCAGCTTGCGGCTGGTGAGGTCGCCGGTCACCGCCACCGCGCGCGACTTCGACACCCCCCAGGTGTCGAGCAGGCCCTGGACCTTGCCCTCGCTGCCCGGCCGCACCAGGAAATACACCGTGCTGCCGCGGCGCGACAACAGCTTGGCAACCAGTCGCTTGCCGATGAACCCGGTGGCGCCGGTGACAAAGTAACGCATGCCCATCTCCTTGCGGTGCTCGATGAATGTCGCCGATTGTGGCGCTGCCGCCCGCCGCGCCTTTTGCGCGCTTACCCGGGATCATCCCGGGATAGAGGCGCCTCCCTAGCGATTTAGGATGATGTCCCCAGGCCCGCTTCCTACACTGGTCTGCAGGACTCGGGTGCCGGCGTGGCCGCCCGGGGCATCCGCACCACGGACCTGCCAGCCACGCCTGATGGACATTGCGAGGACATATCCCATGGTCAAGAAGCTCAAGAAGATGGCCGAGGCCAAGGCCGCCAACCCGGCCGGCATGCTCGACAGCCAACTGGCTGGCGCCGTCAAGGCCTCTGCGCAGCAGATCTGGCTGGCCGGCATGGGCGCCTTCGCCAAGGCGCAGGAAGAAGGCGGAAAGGTCTTCGAGGCCCTGGTCAAGGAAGGCGTCAGCCTGCAGCGCAAGACCCAGGCCGTGGCCGAGGAGCGCCTGGGCGAGGTCACCGGCAAGGTCAGTGCGATGGCCGGCGAGGTCACGAACAAGGCCGGCGCGTCCTGGGACAAGCTGGAATCGATCTTCGAGGCACGCACGGCCAAGGCGATGAGCAAGCTGGGCGTGCCCACGGCCAAGGACGTGGCCGAGCTGACCGCCCGCGTCGAGGCGCTGGCTGCCGCCGTGGCCAAGCTGGGTGGCGAGGTCAAGCCGGCCAAGGCGCCGCGCAAGGCCGCCCCGAAGAAGACCGCCGCCAAGGCGCCTGCCAAGGC
>JAFLDI010000460.1 GCA_017302485.1 Burkholderiales bacterium
CACCCGGGCCAGCACAGGGGCCGCCTGGCCCTCAGGCCCCGGTCCGCCGTCAAGCAGCAGGCCCCCCTGGTCAAAGCCGCCGATGCCGATGCCCGAGCGCAGGCCGCGGCCCAGGCCATGGGCCAGCGTGGCGGTGGACAGGCTCAGTTGGTGCCAGCGCGCGAAGGCGCGGCCCACAGCCAGCGCCAACTGCGTGCCAGAGCCAAAACCGGCATGGGCCGGCAGCACCTGGGCCAGGTGCAGGTGCAGCGGGGCCGGTTGCCCGGTGCGCAGCTTCAACGCGGCCAGGTGGGCGGCGGCACGCGGCAGTTCAGCCTGGGCCTCGGGTGAGGCGGCGCTGAACTCATCGTTGACGCCGGGGGCGGCACGCAGCTCCACCCGGGTGACCCAGTCGTCCAGCACCAGACCCAGGCTGCCGAAGCGGCGCCCCAGCGTCGCCGAGGGATCCAGGAAACCCAGGTGCAGACGGCCCGGTGCCTCGACAGTGACGAGGCGGGGCGGTGCAGGCATGGTGGACACGGTCATGGAGCACCTCAAAGCAATCGGTGTTCCCATGACCCCAGGGATCACCCGCAGCCCCGGCCATCCGAGGCATCCGAGGCATCCACTCGGCCCGCGCCTGGCTGGCCCCGGCCCCTGCACCGCCATCGGCCTGCCCCGGGCCGGGGACAGTCTGTCACACCTTGCGGCGCGCCCGCCAGGCCCCCAGCAGGGCCAGGGCCCCGGGGATGAAGATCATGGCCCAGATGATCTTGTCCAGGTTTTCCTTCACCCAGGGCAGGTGGCCGAAGAAGTAGCCGGCGCTGGTCACGCCCACCACCCACAAGGTGCCGCCGGTGACGTCGTAGAAGGTGAAGCGGCTGCGCGTCATCTGCGCCACGCCGGCCACGAACGGGGCAAAGGTGCGCAGAAAGGGCATGAAGCGGGCGATCACGATGGTGATGCCGCCGTAGCGCTCATAGAAGGCATGCGCCTGATCAAAGGCGCGGCGGTTGAAGAAGCGCGAGTTCTCCCACTGGAACACCCGCGGCCCGATGGCTCGGCCGATCGTGTAGTTGCTCTGGTTGCCCGCCACCGCGGCCACCAGCATCAGGCCGACGGCCAGACCGAAGTCCATCAGGCCTGCGCCGCACAGCGCACCGACGACGAACAGCAGCGAGTCCCCGGGCAGGAAGGGCATCACCACCACACCGGTCTCGACGAAGATGATCAGGAACAGCAGCGCATACACCCAGGCACCGTACTGGGCGACGAACTGGGCGAGGTGAACGTCGACATGCAGGATGAAGTCGATCAGCAGGGCAATCAGGTCCATCTGTTGCATTATCGCCAGCCGCCCCGTGGGAACCCTGATGCCCGGCAGCGCGTGCCTTGCCGACACTGCGCAGCGCGCCGCAGCCAGGGCGCACCGATGGAGGACAGATGCACTTGTGGCGACGACGTGAGGCGGCACTGGCCGCCTGGGTGGCGGTCTGGCCAGCCTGGAGCCGGGCCGCCGAACCGGGCGTGAGCGAGCGCGAGATCCTGATCGGCCAGAGCGCGGTGCTCAGCGGCCCGCTGGGTCTGTCGCTGCAGATGTTCAATGCCGGGGCGGCGCTGGCGCTGGCCGACGCCAATGCCCGCGGGGGTGTCGGCGG
Organism: Burkholderiales bacterium; assembly: GCA_017302485.1. GTDB lineage: Bacteria > Pseudomonadota > Gammaproteobacteria > Burkholderiales > Burkholderiaceae_C > Ideonella. Next base: position 1,638 of record JAFLDI010000460.1, read on the forward strand.
GCGGCAGGTCAAGCTCGTCTCGCTGGACGACGAGCTCAAGCCCGACCTGGCGCAGCGCAACTACCGGCAACTGGCCCAGGAGCGCGGCGTGTTCGCCTTCTTCGGCGGCGTGGGCTCTGGCACGATCGCCGCGGTCACGCCCTGGCTGCGCGACACCGGCATCCCGCTGGTCGGCAACTTCGCCGTGGCCGATGGCGTGCGCCAGAAGGCCCGTGGTGCGGCCTACTTCGTGCGGGCTGGCTATGGTCGCGAGGCCGAGAAGCTGGTGCAGCACCTGTCCACGCTGGGTATCGAGCGCATTGCCGTGGCCCACCTGGACAACCCGGGCGGCGTCGAGGTGCTGTCGCTGGTCCAGCAGGCGCTGACAAAGCGCAGCGGCAAGGACCTGCTCGGCGCGGTGCCGGTGGGCAACGACGGCAGCAAGTTGGCGCAGGCGGTGGGCACGCTGGCCGGGCTGGACCCGCAGGCGGTGGTGATGTTCCTGTCGGGACCACCGGTGGCGCAGCTGATGGAGGGCTTGTGGGCCAGGGGCCGCAATCCCACCTTCTACGGCATGTCCACCGTGGCCGGCGAAAAGGTGGCCGCCGCGCTGGGCGAGCGCCTGCGCGGCCTGGCCATCTGCCAGACCATGCCCTACCCCTGGAGCGGCGCCGACCCCACGGCGCGCCAGTTCCAGCAGCTGTGCGAGCACAGCAGGACACCCGTGAGCTACACCAGCTTCGAGGGCTACCTGAACGCACTGGTGCTGCTCGAGGCGTTGCGTCGCTGTGGCAAGGACCCCACCCGCGCCGGCCTGCACGCCGTGATGCGCGGCTTCAAGGGCCGCATCGGCGGCCTGGACCTGGACTTCAGTGACGACGCCACCGGTTCGCGCTTTGTCGAACTGGTGCAGGTCAATGCCCAGGGAAAGTTCCTGCGCTGAGAGCGGTTCCTACAATCCGGCGATGACCGACACCGCCGCCCTGCCCCGCCGACCCATCCGCGAACTGCCCGACGAGCTCGTCAGCCAGATCGCCGCCGGCGAGGTGGTGGAGCGGCCCGCCTCGGTGGTGCGCGAGCTGGTGGACAACGCGCTGGACGCTGGCGCCAGCCAAGTCACGGTGCGCCTGGTGGCCGGCGGCATCCGCGCCATCGTGGTGGAGGACGACGGCTGCGGCATTCCGCCCGAGGAGCTGCCCCTGGCCCTGCGCCGCCATGCCACCAGCAAGATCCGCACGCTGGAGGAACTGGAGGGCGTCGCGACAATGGGCTT
>JAFLDI010000461.1 GCA_017302485.1 Burkholderiales bacterium
GCCGGACCCCAATGGAATCTCTAGAGGAGCAAGAGCAATGGCACAAAAAGTGGCGTATGTGACGGGTGGCATGGGCGGCATCGGAACCGCGATCTGCCAGCGCCTGGCCAAGGAAGGCTTCAAGGTCATCGCCGGCTGCGGCCCGAGCCGTGATTTCGAGAAGTGGCTGGGCGAGCAGAAGGCGCTGGGCTACACCTTCTACGCCTCGGTGGGCAACGTGGCCGACTGGGACAGCACGGTGGAGGCCTTTGCCAAGGCCAAGGCCGAGCACGGCCCGATCGACGTGCTGGTCAACAACGCCGGCATCACCAAGGACCGCATGTTCCTGAAGATGACCAAGGAAGACTGGGACGCGGTCATCAGCACCAACCTGACCTCGATGTTCAACGTGACCAAGCAGGTCGTGGCGGACATGGTCGAGCGGGGCTTCGGCCGCATCATCCAGATCTCGTCGGTCAACGGCGAGAAGGGCCAGGCCGGCCAGACCAACTACTCGGCCGCCAAGGCCGGCATGCACGGCTTCACGATGGCCCTGGCCCAGGAAATGGCCGCCAAGGGCGTGACGGTGAACACCGTCAGCCCGGGCTACATCGGCACCGACATGGTCCGCGCGATCAAGCCGGAAGTGCTGGAGAAGATCATCGCCACCATCCCGGTCAAGCGCCTGGGCACGCCCGAGGAAATCGGCTCGGTGGTCGCCTGGCTGGCCGGCGAAGACTCGGGTTTCACCACCGGTGCCGACTTCTCCTGCAACGGCGGTCTGCACATGGGCTGACCGCCCTTGGGCGGTCCGCCCACTTGCAGACCGCCTTCGGCCGACCGTTGGGCTCCCCCTGCCCCCTCCGGGAGGGGGTTCCAGTCAGACAGTCGATCTTGGGCCGGCATTGCCGGCCCGTGTCGTTTCAGTAGGCCACGTAGCGCCCGGGCTTGTGGTTTATTGCCAGCGCGAAGTTCATCGCCACGGCGCCCAGCACGCTCAAGCCCAGACGGCGCGCGTCGGTGAAGGGCCAACTGGCCAGCAGGATGGCCGCGTCGATGCTCAGCTGCACGATGCCGGCGCGCCAGCCGTAGCGCTCCTGCAGCCACAGCACCACGGTGTTGAGACCACCCAGGCTGGCGCGGTGGCGAAACAGGATGATGAAGCCGGTGCCGATCAGCGCGCCGCCAGCCAGCGACGCGAACAGCGGGTTCAGTGTGGCAAAGCCCAGCCAGTGCGGCATCAGCTCGGACAGGCCCGACAGCAGGGTCACCGCCGACAGTGTCTTGACGGTGAACTGCGGCCCCAGGCGCTGCCAGGCCAGCCAGTAGAAGGGCAGGTTGATGACGAACAGCAGCGGGCCGAAAGGCAGTCCGCTGCCGTAGTGGGCCAGGAAGGCCAGGCCGACCGTGCCACCGGTCATCAGCCCCAGGTGGCGGAACATGGCCAAGCCGATGCCGACGAACAGCGTGCCGATCAGCAGCGCCTGGGCATCCTCGAACAGCGTGTGGCGTTGCACATCAACGCCGGCCGGCGGCTTCATTCGGTGATGCCGGCCATGAAGTACTTGATCAGTCCCTTGAGCACGAAGCCCAGCAGGCCCACGCCCAGGCCCAGCAGCAGCACGAAGGTACCGAAACGGCCGGCCTTGGACTCGCGCGCCAGCTGCAGGATGATGAACACCATGTACAGCATGAAGGCCGAGACCCCGAAGGTCAGGCCGAACCAGGCGATCTGTTCTTCCGTGTAGCCGAACATGTCAGTGGCGCTCCGCCATGGCCGAGGTGTCGACCAGATCGCGGTAGGCGTGCCAGCTGGCATGGGCCAGCCAGGGCACCACCACCACCAGCCCCACCATGGCCATCAGCATGCCCAGGCCGCTCAGGGCCAGCAGCAGGAAGGCCCACAGGGCCATCGGCGCCGGGTGGGTCAGGACCGTCTTCCAGCTGACGAACACCGCCGCCAGCACGCCGGTCTGGCGGTCCAGCAGCAAGGGCAGCGTCACCACGCTGGAGGCAAACACCGGTGCCGCCAGCACGGCGCCCAGCGCCAGCCAGGTCTCGAACAGCGCGCCCTGCGGGGCCAGCACCACCAGGCGCAGGAAGTCGACCGGCGTGCGCACCGCGGCGCCGGTCTGGGTCCAGATGAGGGCGGCCGAGGTCAGCACCCAGCCGGTGCCGGCCAGCGCCAGCAGCAGGCCGAAGGCCACCAGCCGATGGTCGTCGGGTTTCCAGGCGCGCAGCGCGGTGCCCAGGCCGGGTCGCTCGCCGCGCTCCAGCGCCCGGCTGATGGCATACAGGCCGGTGGCCACCACCGGTGCCACCAGCAGGAAGCCGGTGAAGGCGCCCGCCAGCAGCCAGAAGCGGTCCGCCGCCAGCACCACGATCAGCGCACCCCACAGGGCCGCAGCCAGACCATGCAGCAGACCCGGGACCGGGCAGGCCATCAGGTCGGTCCAGCCGCGCGCCAGCCAGCCCAGCGGTCGCAGCATCGGGATGCGGCGCACGGCGTAGCTGCGCGATTCGGCGACGGCCTGCTGGGTCATCTTGTTGGACATCAGGGGGCTCCCATCGTGGCAGAGTGAACGCGGCGGAGGTTGAGGTGTGGCAAGTCGTCGCGCTCAGCGCACATCGGCCAGCACATCCAGCAGGTCGCTCTCCATCTGCAATTGCAGGCGCGGCTGCTGCAGCTCGGCGCCGCTGACCAGGAAGGTGTCCTCAACGCGCTCGCCCAGCGTGCTGACCTTGGCCAGCTGCAGGTTGATGTGGTGGGCCGCCAGCACGCGGGCAATGGCATAGAGCAGGCCCGAGCGGTCGCTGGCGCTGACGCTGAGCAGCCAGCGCTGCGCCTTCTCGTCGGGCCGCAGGGCCACCCGTGGCTTGACCGG
>JAFLDI010000462.1 GCA_017302485.1 Burkholderiales bacterium
ACCCACCGCGTCCAGCATCGCCGCCACGCGCACGCCATCCTGCCGGCCCTGCAGCAGCAGCGGCAGCGCCACGTTGTCGGCCACGTTCAGATGCGGCAGCACATGAAAGGCCTGGAACACGAAGCCCAGGCGCTCGCGGCGCAGGCGGGCACGCTCGGGCTCGGGGCGGCTGTGCAGCGGCGCGCCGTCCAGCCACACCTCGCCGGCATCGGCGTCGTCCAGGCCGGCAATGACATTGAGCAGCGTGGACTTGCCCACGCCCGACTCGCCCACCAGCGCGACGAACTCGCCGGCCGGCAGGTCCAGGTCCACGCCGGAAAAGACAGCCTGCGTGGCGTAGGCCTTGCGCAGGCCGCGCAAGGACAGCAAAGGGCCGCCCGCCATGCCCTCAGCGCAACGCCCCCGGCCCGGCCAGGTAATCGGCCTTGCCCAGCGGCACACCGGCCTGGCGCAACAGGTCGTAGGCGGTGGTGACGTGGAAGAAGAGGTTGGGAATGGCCCAGTGCAGCAGGTAGGCCTGGCCGGCCATCGTGCGGGTGGCGTCGCGGCCCACCGGGAAGGTGATTTCCGCGGCCTCGCGGCCATCGATCTGCGACGGGCTCACCGTGGCCAGCCAGGCCAGGGTCTTGGCCACGCGGGCCTTCAGCTCGGCAAAGGTGGTTTCGTTGTCCTCAAACTTGGGCGCCTCCATGCCGGCCAGGCGCGCGGTGCCGTTCTTGGCGGCGTCGCAGGCAATGCGGATCTGCGCGGTGAAGGGCAGCATGTCGGGGGCGAAGCGCAGCGTGCAGAACACATCGGGACTGAACTTGCGCTCCACTGCGTTGGCCTCGGCCTTGTCCAGCAGGTGGGACAGGTTGGTCAGGGCGGTGATGAAGGTCGGCAGCGCGGCGCTGCCCAGCGTGAGGCTCATGCATCTCTCCTGCAATCGGGTAGGTCATGCTAGCCTGAGTGCCCTGCCCCCTGCCGGCACGCGCCCATGCTCGTCACCGATCGACTGATCTTTCTGGAGTTGCAGAAGAGCGGCTCCACCCATGTGCGCGCGCTGCTCCAGATCGTGCTGGGAGGCCATGGCAACGAGCGCCACAACCCCATCACGCCAGAGCTGCTGGCCCAGGGTCTGCCGCGGCTGGGCGGCACCCGCTCGCCCTGGGACTGGTATGTGTCGCTGTTCTGCTTCGGCTGCGAAGAGCGCGGTCCGCTGCAGAACCGTCTGCGCCGTCAGGCCGAACGCGGTCGGCGCGGCGCGCGCGGCCTGCGGCACGCAACCGGCCAACAGGGGCAGCGCAGCCAATTCGCGTCTCGTTTCACGCCTGACGAGTGGTTCGAGAATGCGGCCGATGTAGAGCACTTCCGCGACTGGCTGCGCGCGCTGCTCGACCCCGCACACGCATTGCTGGTGAACCGCGGCTATGCAATGTCGGGCTACGCCCCGATCGGCGGCCTGATGACCTACCGCTACTGTCGCCTGTTCCTGCGCGACAGCGGCGACCTGCCTGGCTGGGTCGGTGGGACCGAGACGCTGCACGCCCACGCCCGCGGCAGCTTTCTGCTGCACTACCAGATCGAGCAGGCGCGGCTGCTGGACGACCTGCTGGACGTGCTGCGCGCACTGCGCGTGCCGCTGACCGAGGAGCAGTTGCAGGCGATGCGAGCGCTCAGGCCGCAGAACACCAGCACCCGCCCGCTGCCGGTGGCCGCCTACTACGACGATGAAACGCGGGCACTGGTGGGGCAGCGCGAGCGGTTCATCGCCGAGCGGCATGGCTACACGCCACCGGCTTGAGCCCGCCACCGCGCCATCGCCACACAGTCCACAAACGCGCCCCCGCGCAACCCGTAGCCGCGCATCACGCCCTCACGTTCGAAGCCGTGCCGCTCGTAGAGCCGGATTGCCCGCAGGTTGTCGGCATACACCGTCAACTCCAGCCGCAGCAGCCCCGCCCACTCGTCGGCATGCTGCAGCAGCGCGCGCATCATCGCGTCGCCCACACCCTGTCCCTGCGCCTCGCGGGCCAGCGTGATGCCCAGGCCGGCGGCGTGGCGGCGGCGGGGCGAAGGCTGGGCTTGGTGCAGTCCGGCCAGGCCGACGACGCGGCCGTCGCGCTCGGCCGCCAGTTGCAGTTCCACCCCGGGCTTGTCCATCGCGGCCAGGCGCTCGCGCCACCAGGCCTCGCTGGCATGGGGCATCTGCAGGGTCTGGGCGTAGACGCTGGGGTCGCTCATCAGCGCGGCCACGTCGCGCGCGTCGTCGGCGCGGGCGCGGCGCAAGAGGAGGTTCGGCGGGTTCTCGGGATCGGTGGCGCTCATGGTCAGACTCCGGGATCAGGGGGCTGAAAACAACAAGGCCCGCGGGGTGCGCGGGCCTTGGGCGGTGCAGCGGTGGCTGCGGGGTGTCGCGCAAGGGCCCGCTAGGGGCGCAGGTGGACCATGACGAACGCGCCCTGGCCCACCACGGGGGTGTGCAGGGTGCCAATGGTCATGATCTGGGAGCGCGACATGCGCTGCAGCTTAGAGGCGACGACGGGGCGTCGTCAAGTCAGCGCGGCAAGGCCGGCGGCGGCGGCTCGTCGATGTCGCGCGCCTGCACATCCACCACATCATCATCGTTGGCCGGCCCGCGCCGACCAAAGCCCGGGCCTCCAAAGCCGCGGCGGAACTGGAAGTGGGTGGCAAAGGGCGGCACCTCGGGCCGGGGCAGGCGCCAGGTCAGCAGCGCGCCCACCACGCTGGCCAGCAAGGCCAGCGCCAGCAGGCCGCCACCCAGCAGGCGCAGATCCAGCCACTGGCCGAAGAAGGCCGTCAGCGCGATCAGCACGAAGAACGGAAAGCTCAAGGCCAGCAGCAGCCCCCAGCCCCAGCGGCCGTTGGCCAGCAGCCAGCC
>JAFLDI010000463.1 GCA_017302485.1 Burkholderiales bacterium
GCGCGCTCGGCGGGGCCCCAGGGGGTGCCGGGGGTGCCGATGGGATAGGGGGCGGATGGCGTCAGGCTCACGGGGCGCTCCGAGGGGCGGGATGCCGCACAGCATAGTGGCAGGCCGCGATCAGGCGCGGCCTGCCCCGCTCAGCCCTTCACGCACACCACCTGCTTGAGGGTGTGCACCACCTCCACCAGCTCGCTCTGCGCGGCCATCACGGCGTCGATGTCCTTGTAGGCGGCGGGGGTCTCGTCCAGCACGTCCTTGTCCTGGCGGCACTCCACGCCCTGGGTGGCGGCGCGGTGGTCGGCCAGGGTGAACTGGCGCTTGGCCTCGGTGCGGCTCATGGTGCGGCCGGCGCCGTGCGAGCACGAGTGGAACGACTCGGGGTGGCCCTTGCCGCGCACGATGTAGCTGCGCGCGCCCATGCTGCCGGGGATGATGCCCAGCTCGCCCGGGCGGGCGCTCACGGCGCCCTTGCGGGTGAGCCAGACGTCCTGGTCGAAGTGGCGTTCGCGGCTGACGTAGTTGTGGTGGCAGTTCACGGCCTCCACATGGCTCTGGAAGTCCTTGGCGATGACGGTGCGCACGGCGTCGATCACGCGCTGCATCACCAGCGTGCGGTTCAGCGCGGCGTAGCGCTGGGCCCAGCCCACGGCGCGCACGTAGTCGCCAAAGTAGCGGCTGCCCTCCTCCAGGTAGGCCAGGTCCTCGTCGGGCAGGTGGGCCTGGTGGCGCTGGGCGTCTTCCTTGGCCAGCTCGATGAAGCGGTTGCCGATGGCGTTGCCCACGCCGCGCGAGCCCGAGTGCAGCATGAACCACACGGCGCCCTCCTCATCCAGGCAGACCTCGATGAAGTGGTTGCCGGTGCCCAGCGTGCCCAGGTGCTGCACGTGGCGGGTCTTCTCCAGCTGGGGGTGGTCGCGGCACAGCTCCTGGAAGTCGGGCGCCAGTGTGGCCCAGGCGGTGGTGATGGCCTCGGGCGGCGTGCCCCAGGCGCCGGGGTCGCGAGCACCGGGGCGGCGGCCGTGGGGCACGGCGCGTTCGATGGCGCTGCGCAGCGGGCCCAGGTTGTCGGGCAGGTCCTCGGCGCGCAGCGTGGTCTTGGCGGCCATCATGCCGCAGCCGATGTCCACGCCCACCGCGGCCGGGATGATGGCCTTGAGCGTGGGGATGACCGAGCCGACGGTGGCGCCGATGCCGTAGTGCACGTCCGGCATGGCGGCGATGTGGTGGAAGACCACCGGCAGGCGCGCGGCGTTGGTGAGCTGGCGCATGGCCGAGTCTTCGACCGGCACGCCGCGGGTCCACATCTTCAGCGGCACGCCGCCGGGCACGTCCTGGTGGATGGATTGGGAGGTGTTCATGGTGTTCTCTCGCTGGTGTTGGGTGGAGCGCCCGGGCGGCTCAGCTCGGGCGCGTGTCGGGCTGCAGGCCCAGGCGGGATGAGCGCGGCAAGCGCGCCGCCAGCCACTCGTGCACATCGGCCCGGATGGCCCGGCCTTCGAGCAGGAAGCTCTCGTACCGGCTGGGCACATAGGGCAGGTACAGCAGCGGCATGCGCGCCTGCTCGGGCGTGCGGTCGGCCTTGCGGTTGTTGCAGGGGCCGCAGGCGGTGACCAGGTTCATCCAGCTCCAGCCCCCACCGCGTGACTGCGGCACGATGTGGTCGCAGCTGAGCAGGTGCGTGGGCAGGCGCCGGCCGCAGTAGGCGCAGGTCAGGCGGTCACGGCGGAACAGCTTGTGGCGGCTGAAGGCGGGCGCCGCGTCGAACAGGTTGACCCGTGCGGCGCCGCGCAGCGCCATGATCGGCGGCACATCGACGGTCGAGGCGCGGCCCAGCCGGATGTTGAAGCCGCCGCGCAGCGTGGCCAGCGGGCCGTCGCCTTCCACCCAGGCCACCGTGCCGGCGGCCACATGGCGCGCGGCCTGCGGCAGCGTGATCCACGCCTGCGGCGTGCCCTGGATGTCGAGTTGCAGCACATGGCTGAGGCTGGGGTGGTTCATCGTCGGCCTCCTTTCGTGGCCGGGGTGGGGGGCACGGCATGGGGCCCTGCCCCACGCCGCGCGTGATGCCATCCGGTGACGGGTTCCGGCGCCGCCCAATTCGTGCGGCCGGTTTCGCCCCGACGCGTGAGCTCGACAGGGCTTGTGAAGACGGTGATGAATCGCACGCCACCTCGGCTGTGCCCATGCGCGAGCCTCCTCAGGAGGGGGTGTCTCGCTGCACGAGGAAGGCCTGGGGCCGCGCACATCCCAAGGCCACCGACACCCTGCCGGTGTGGCCCCGGAGTGCATGGACACACCCGGCGTGGCGTGCGTTTCACTCGCGGAAAAAGAAGCAGGCCCGGACACCTGTGGGTCTCCGGGCCTGCGTGTGCAGGGTGCGTACGCGACACGCTAGGTGTCAGCGTCCTCCGGAGACCGCCCTCGCCCCTCGCCTTGCGGCGCCAGGCACGGCCGGGCGAAAGCCACCAAGCCCTGCAAGGGGCGGTGGGTTCGGGGGCTGAGGCGCTTGTTCACGGAGGGACCTGTGGGTGGGGCTTGTCTTTCGATGAGGCCGGACTGTAAAGACTCTTTACGCCGCGGTCAAGCCCCGGCGACAATGCCACCCGTCCCATCGTTGCGTTCAGCGCACACCCGTGCCCCACACCACCGTCACCCGCCGCCACAACGTGCTGGCGCTGTTCCAGGAACATGCCGAGCAGGCCCTGGCCGCCGGCGCCCCGCCCAAGGGCCTGGAGCAGGCCTTTGCCGCCACGCTGCAGATCTCGCCCAGCATGTGGAGCCAGATCAAGTCCGCCCGCCCGATCGGCGACAAGCTCGCCCGCCAGATCGAGTCCCTCACCGGCCGCCCGGCGGGCTGGCTGGACGAGGCCCGCAGCCACGCCCCGCCCACCGCCGCCGAGACGGCCTTCATGCAGCTGGCGCTGCAGGCCTGGCGCG
>JAFLDI010000464.1 GCA_017302485.1 Burkholderiales bacterium
GACAAAAGTCGACCGTGCCTTTTACGAAGATATTCACCTGCCGCCTGTTGTGCTGTATAAGGTTGGAGAGGTCTATTTCGTGGTCGATGGACATCACCGCGTTTCCCAGAGGTTGGCGGTGGCCCCCCGGTTGCCGGCATGACTGTCCCCAGTGGCTGCCTCGATCCACCAAGCCCCTGGCGCCAGGGCGTGCAGCCGTCCGCCCGGACCGCTGCAGGCCGCCCAGGACGGCGTCGCCAGAGCCCAGGCCAGCAGCCACCAGCCCCCAGGGAAACCCTGTGCCATTGCCGAACAGATCGTCCGCACGAGGTGACAACTGCGGTGCAGCCAGCTCAGGGCAAGCCCGCAGACCAGGGGCGCCGGCCCGACAGTCTGTCGCCGCTTGGGCGGGCATGTGTCTTGCACGGATACCGGACGATGACAGGGAGACGATTCGTTCATTCCATGGATCTTGCCGCAAGCCCGCTAGGACCTTCCAGGGAGGCCCGATGAAGATCATCGTGCTGCGCGGCGGCTGCGCGGCCGACGCACTGCGCCCCGGACTGGAGCCGGCCCCGACCAGCCGCCACGGCGCGATCGCCCTGTCCGATCGCGGCGAGCAGTGGGCACTGCTGAACGTGGCGCCGAATGTGGCCGACCAACTGGTGGCTGACCCGTCGCTGCGCCACCACGCCGGCCTGGCCGACGCTGAGGTCCGCACGGTGGTGCTGACCGACGCCCAGGTCGATCATGTCAGCGGCCTGCTGAGCCTGCGCGACGGCGCCCCGATCGCGCTGTATGCCACACCCGCCGTGTTCGAGGTGCTGAGCCAGGACATGCCGGTGCTGCAGGTGCTGCAACGCTATTGCGGCGTGCACTGGCATGTCATCCCGGTGGCGGGCGAGACGCTGTCGGCCGGCTTCCGTGTCGACGGCCTGCCCGATCTGGCCTTCACTGCGTTGGCCACCGATGCTCTGGCGCCGCGCGTTCTGGAGCCCCACGAGGCCCCGGTGGCCGTGGGCCACAGCATCGCGCTGGCCGTGCAGGACCTGCGCACCGGCCAGCGTCTGTTCTGCGCTGCCGGTGGACAGGCGCTGGGCGAGCCGCAGCTCGACTGGCTCAGCAGCGCCGATTGCGTGCTGCTCGATGACCGCACCACCTGGCCAAAATCGGGAATTCTTCCCGCACCCGACTGGCGTGCCCAGCGAAAAGTGCTGCTGGCGCCGGGGGCCGGTCGGGTCGGTCGGGATGGCTTCGAACCTGCGTATGACGGTATGGTGATCGAACTCTGACCCCCGCCGTCCTTCATGCTCGAGATCCAGTCCCTGACCAAGCGCTATGGTGAACGCACCGCCCTCGACGCGCTGAGCGTATCGATCGGCAGTGGCCAGTTCGTGGCGCTGCTGGGCCCCAACGGCGCCGGCAAGTCCACCCTGTTCCAGGTGCTCACCGGTCTGTTCGTCGCCGATGGCGGCGATGTGCGGGTCGCCGGGCTGTCGCTGCACAGCCATGCGGTGAAGGCGCTGGCCCATATCGGCGTGGTGTTCCAGCAGATGTCGCTGGACCTGGACCTGTCGGTGCGTCGCAACCTGCAGTTCCACGCCGACCTGCATGGCCTGTCGCGGTCGGTGGCCCGCGAGCGCATCGACGCCGGCTGCGCCGCGCTGGGCACAGCGGCTGATCTGGACCGGCCAGTGCGCGAGCTCTCCGGCGGCAACCGGCGCAAGGTGGAACTGGTGCGCGCACTGCTGCACCAGCCGCGCCTGCTGCTGATGGACGAACCCACGGTCGGCCTGGACCCCAAGTCGCGGCGCGACCTGCTGGCCGCGGTGCGTGCTGACGTGGCCGCCCGCGGCACCGCGGTGCTGTGGGCCACCCACCTGGTCGAGGAGGCCGAAGCGGCCGACCGCGTGCTGGTGCTGCACAAGGGGCGCCTGCTGGCCGATGGCACACCGGCACGGGTCGCGGAACAACTCGGAGCCCCCCGGCTCGAAGAGGCTTTCATCAAAGCCACCACCTGAAGGAGACACGACATGGCTTACCGACACCTGCTGGCCTGGGCCGGCATCGCCGTTCTGCCGCTGAGCGCTGCCGCCCAGGGCACGGCCTGGGTCAGCAGCGAGAAGGACCATGCCCTGACGCTGATCGACATGGCCTCGATGAGCGTCAGCGCCACCGTGCCCACCTGCAAGCGCCCGCGCCACCTGCGTCTGCTGCCCGATGGCAAGCGGCTGATGGCCGCCTGCGGCGACTCCTCGCAGGCCGACATCATCGACCTGGCCAGCCGCAAGTCGGTGGCCCGCATCCCGATGGGCGACGACCCTGAGGCCTTCGATCTCTCGCCCGACGGCAAGACCATGTACGTCAGCGCCGAGGAGGAAGGCGAGCTGCTGGTGCTCGATGCCGCCACCGGCAAGCAACTCAAGGCGGTCAAGGTGGGCGAGGAGCCCGAGGGCGTGCTGACCTCGCCCGACGGCAAGCTGGTCTATGTCACCTCCGAGGTCGCCAGCCTGGTCCATGTGGTCGACCCGGTGGCCGGCAAGGTGGTCAAGAACATCGCCGTGGGCAAGCGCCCGCGCCGCATGGTCATCACGCCCGACGGCAGCCAGCTGTGGGTGACCAACGAGCTGGGTTCCAGCGTCAGCATCATCAGCACCAAGGACCACAGCGTGGCGCACACGCTGAAGTTCGAGGTCAAGGGCCTGCGTGCCGCCGACATCACGCCGGTGGGCATTGCGCTGAGCAAGGACGGCAGCCGCGCCTTCGTCACGCTGGGCCAGGCCAACCGGGTGGCCTTCGTCGACGTGGCCAGCCGCAAGGTCACCGACACCGTGCTGGTGGGCAAGCGGGCCTGGAACGTCTCGCTCGACAAGTCGGGCCAGAAGCTGTGGGTGGTCAACGGCCTGTCCGACGACATCACCGTGGTCGACATCGCCGGTGCCAAGGCGCTCAAGAGCATT
>JAFLDI010000465.1 GCA_017302485.1 Burkholderiales bacterium
CGGCGCGGAAGCCGGTCGTCGACGCATTGGCCAGGTTGTGCGCCAGCACGTCCTGGCGCTGCAGCGTCGCCTTGGCGCCCGACATCGACAGGTAGATGAGGCGGTCCATGCGTCAGCTCCGGTGCGGTGGCGCGTTCAGCGCAGGTTGACCAGCGTCTGCAGCGCCTGGTCCATGGTCTTGATGGTCTGCGCATTGGCCTGGTAGGCACGCTGCGCGGTGATCATGTTGACCAGCTCGCCGGTGAGGTCGATGTTCGACTCCTCCAGCGCGCCGGCCTGCAGCACGCCCAGGTTGCCCTCGCCGGGTACGCCGGTCACCGGGTCGCCGGAGGCGAAGGTATAGGCCCAGACGTTGTCGCCCAGCGGCTGCAGGCCCTGCACGTTGCGGAAGGTGGCCACCTCGACCTGGCCTGCCGACTTGGTCTGGCCGTTGGAGTAGCGGGCGGTGACGATGCCGTTGTCCTCGATGCCGATCGACACCAGCTGGCCGGCGGAATAACCGTCCTGCGCCAGGTCGGTGACGCCGAAGGGCGACGCGAACTGCGTCACGTCCATGGTCATCGTCAGCCCGGTCAGCGGCAGTGGCTGGTTGCCGGCCGAGTCGGGCCCGGCGTTGATGGGGTCGGGCAGCGCGATGGTCAGCTTGTTGGTCACCGGGTCGATGGTGCTGCCGGCCGGCAGCAGGCCGACGGCGGTGGGCTTGGAGCCGTCGGCCACGAAGGGGATGGTCATCACCGAGGTGGGCGCGGCGTCGGTGCCGCCCACGGTCTTGCCGTTGGCGGTGACGTACACCTCCCACACGTCGGCGGTGGCCGGCGGCGTGCCCGAGCCGTTGGCCGCCGAGCGCTGGAAATAGTAGGTCAGCGCCACCGGCGAACCCTTGCCGTCGTAGACGGTCAGCGAGGTGGCGTTGTTGTAGGTGGTGGCGTCGGTGAAGTCGATGTTGGGCGCCGCCGCCGGCAGCGTGACGGCCTTGGTCGAGTCCAGGTTGAGCTGCATGTCGATGGCCTCGGTGGCCTGCGGCGCGATGCCCCCGGTGGGCAGCTTGATCGGCACGGCCAGGCCGGGCTGGATCTGCCCGGTGCCGAGGTCGGCCTCGTAACCCAGCAGCTTGAGGCCGCCGTTGTTGACGATGTAGCCCTCGCGGTCGACCTTGAACTGGCCGTTGCGGCTGTATTTGGTGGGGCTGACGCCGTCGCTCACCTGGAAGAAGCCGCGGCCGTTGATGGCGATGTCCAGCGGGTTGTCGGTGGCGGTGATGCTGCCCTGCGTGAACTGCTGCGAGATGTTGGCCAGGAAGGTGCCGATGCCGGCGCTGGATGCCGTGGAGCCGTTGAGCGCCGCCGAATAGAAGTCGGAGAACTCGGCGCGCGCCGACTTGGCGCCATAGGTGCTGGCGTTGGCGATGTTGTTGCCGATGACCTCGAGGCTCTTGCTCGTGGCGTTCAGACCGGAAAGACCTTGCTGGAAGCTCATGGGGGTTTCCTCGGCGCCGCGGCGCCCTTGGGCTGGAAGGTGGGTGTCAGTTGAAGGCGGCGACCTGGCTCGCCGGCACCTTGCCCAGGTGCTCGAGCGTCAGCGTCAGCGTGTCGCCGGCGATGCCGATGGACTGCACGCGGTCGACGGTCAGCGTGCGCGCCTCCACGGCCTTGCCGGCGTTGGTGGCCGCGACGCGGAAGCCGTAGGCCACGTCGGTGGGCAGCTTGCCCGGGTCCCATTCGAAGGACAGGCGGCCGCTCTCGCTGCTGCCCAGGGCCAGGGTGTCGACGACGGTGCCGTTCTGGTTGAGCACCTCCACCTTGACGGCGGTGGCCGCGCCCTGCAGCTCGATGGCCCCGCGGCCCTTGCCGTCCTTGAAGCTGATGAGGTCGCCTTCGAGCGAGACCTCGCGGCCGACCAGCGATGCGCCCTGCAGCAGCTGCATCTGCGCAAACTGCGTGCTCAGCGACTGGATCGAGGTGTTGACCTTCTCCAGCCCGGTGACGGCGTTGATCTGCGCCATCTGGCTGGTGATCTGCGCGTTGTCCATCGGGTTGAGCGGATCCTGGTTCTGCAGCTGCGTCACCAGCATCTTCAGGAAGCGGTCGGCGCTGGCCGTGTCGTCGGCCTTGGTGCTGCTGCTGCCGGTCTGGCGCAGCGCCGCGTAGGGGTCGCTGCTGGCGTTGTTGACGGCGGTGGTCATGGGGGCTTGCCTTTGTCAGCCGGGTTCAGGTCTGCTGGCCCATCTGCAGGGTCTTCTGCAGCAGGCTGCGCGCGGTGTTCATGACCTCGATGCTGTTCTGGTACGACCGCGACGCCGAGATCATGTTGACCATCTCCTCGACGGCATTGACGTTGCTGTAGGTCACGTAGCCGTCGGCATCGGCGCTGGGGTGCTTGGGGTCGTGCACGCGGCGGCCCGGGGCGTCGTCCTCGCGCACGGTGCTCACCTTGACGCCGGCCGCGCCCTGGGGCTGGTCGCGCGCACCCATCAGCACGGTCTGGAACACCACCTGGCGCGCCTTGTAGGCCTGCCCGTCGGGCCCGGCCACGGTGTCGGCGTTGGCCAGGTTGGAGGCCACCACGTTCAGCCGCTGGCTCTGCGCGCTGACCGCGCTGCCGCTGACGTCGAAGATCTTGAACATGCTCATGCGGAGATCCCTTCAGGCATCAGCCCTGCTGCGGCGACTTCATCGCGTCCAGCATGCTGCGCACGCTGCCGTTGATGAAGCGCAGCGTGGCTTCGTACTTGACGCTGTTGTCGGCGAAGGACGCGCGCTCGCGGTCCATGTCGACCGAGTTGCCGTCGAGGTTGCTCTGGCTCGGCGCGGCGTAGCGCAGGTGGCGCTCGGCCACCGCCGCCGGG
>JAFLDI010000466.1 GCA_017302485.1 Burkholderiales bacterium
GATGACGCTGGGCGCCTCGCCCGAGATGCTGGTGCTGGGCTACCTGCGCAACCAGCGCCTGGTGCCTGATCTGGCGGCGGTGGAGTCGATCACCGTGGACTGGGACGTGGGCGCCGCCGCTGTGCGCACCCGCGCGGGCATCGCCGACATCGAGCAGCGCACCGCGCGCCGCGTGGTGACCACCGGCTGCGGCCAGGGCACGGTGTTCGGCGACCTGATGGACCAGGTGGACGCGCTGCGTCTGCCCGGGCCCGATGTGGCCCGCATCCGCCAGGGCACGCTGGCGGGTCTGCTGGAGGTCATCCGCCAGCAGGACAGCATCCACCGCAAGGCGGGCTCGGTGCATGGCTGCGCGCTGTTCCGCGGCACCGAGTTGCTGTGTTTCGTGGAAGACGTGGGCCGCCACAACGCGATCGACACCATCGCCGGCTGGATGTGGCTGCATGGCGTGGACGGCGCCGACAAGGTCTTCTACACCACGGGCCGGCTGACCAGCGAGATGGTGATGAAGGCGGCGCACATGGGCGTGCCCATCGTCGTCTCGCGCAACGGCGTCACCCACATGGGCCACGAGCTGGCCACGCGCCTGGGCATGACCCTCTTCGGCCGCGCCGCCAACAAGCACTTCCTGTGCTACTGCGGCGCCGAGCGGTTCGACTCGGAGCCCATTCCCGAGCCCGCGTCGGTGCGGGTGGTGGCGGGCGGCTGATCAGCCTGCACTGCGGCGCGCGGCGTAATCGACGAACCAGTCCACCGCGGCGGCATTTGCCATCGCGTCGCGGTTCATCACCTTGGCCGGATCGGCGCCCAGCAGCAGCTTCTTGATGGGCAGCTCCATCTTCTTGCCCGACAGCGTGCGCGGGATGGCCGGCACCTGCAGCACCACGTTTGGCACATGGCGCGGCGACAAGGCCTCGCGGATCGTGGCCCGCAGCCGGGCCTGCAGCGCGCCGTCCAGCACGGCGCCCTCGCGCAGCACCACGAAGAGGGGCATGAAGGACTCGCGGCCCAGGTACTCCAGGTCCACCACCAGGCTGTCCAGCACCTCGGGCAGGGCTTCCACCGCGCGGTAGAGCTCGGCGGTGCCTATGCGCACGCCGTGGCGGTTGATGGTGGCGTCGCTGCGGCCGTAGATGACGGCGCCGGTGGCCCCCGATGCAGGGTGCGGCACCAGCCGGATCCAGTCGCCGTGGCGCCAGACACCGGGGTACATGTCGAAGTAGCTGTCGTGCAGGCGCTGGCCGTCGGGGTCGTTCCACAGCCGCAGCGGCATAGAGGGCATGGGCGCTGTGCAGACCAGCTCGCCCACCTCGTCGATGAGCGCGCGGCCGCGGCCATCGGGGCCGGGCTCGCTCCAGGCTTCCACGCGCGCGCCCAGGCAGCGGCACTGCATCTCGCCGGCGGTGACCGGCAGCGTGGGTGCGCCGGCGATGAAGGCGCCGGCGAAGTCGGTGCCGCCACTGATGCAGGCGATCCAGATGTCGCGCCCGTCCACCTGGGGCAGCGCCTGCCAGATCCAGCGGTAGCCGTCTTCCGACAGCGGCGAGCCGGTCGAGCCCACCGCGCGCAGCGCCGACAGGTCGGCCTGCTGCTGCGGCTGCACGCCGGCCTTGGCACAGCTGGCGTAGAAGGCCGCGCCGGCACCGAAGAAGCTGCAGCGCGCCAGCGCGGCGAAGCGCCACAGCGTGGACCAGTCCGGCGCGCCCTGCGGCCCACCGGGCGAGCCGTCGAACAGGCAGACAGTCGTGCCGCCCAGCAGGCCGGCCACCTGGCAGTTCCACATGATCCAGCCGGTCGAGCTGTACCAATGGAAGCGGTCACCGGTGTCGGTGCTGGGGCCGAGGTCGTTGTGCAGCACGCCCAGCTTCAGCGCCTCCAGCACGATGCCGCCGTGGCCGTGCACGATGGGCTTGGGCAGGCCGGTGGTGCCGCTGGAATACACCACCCACAGCGGGTGGTCGAAGGGCAGCCATTCGGGGGCCAGCGTGTCAGGGCCGATAGTCAGCGCGGTCCAATCGTGCCGTGCCACGCTGCTCGGCATCGCCAGCGCCTGGCCCAGCAGCGGCAGCTGCACCACGTGGCGCAGTGTGGGCAACTCGGCGATCAACTCGGCCACCACCGCGCGACGGTCATGGGCGACGCCGCCGAAGCGGTAGCCGTCGCCGGCGAACAGCACGGTGGGTTCGATCTGGCGGAAGCGATCCAGCACCGCCACCGGGCCCATGTCGGGCGAGCAGACCGACCAGATCGCGCCGATGCTGGCGCAGGCCAGGAAGGCGATGGCGGTCTCGGGCCGGTTGGGCAGCACCGCCACCACGCGGTCGCCGCGGCCCACGCCCAGGCGCTTGAGCGAGGCCGCCAGTGCGCCCACCTGGTGCCGCAACTCGGGCCAGGACAGCTCGTGCAGCTGCCCGGCGGCCAGGCCGGCCTCGTCGGTCCAGACGATGGCCGGATGGCCCGCCGCGTGGGCGGCGTCGGCATGGCGCAGCACCTGCTGCGCGTAGTTGACCTGGGCGCCCGGGAACCATCGCGCGCCGGGCATGCGCGGGTCGGCCAGCACCGCCTGGTGCGGGGTGGGTGACTCGATGTCGAAATACTGCCAGATCGCCTGCCAGAAGCCGGGCAGGTCGTCGACCGACCATTGCCACAGCGCGTCGTAGTGGTCGAACGACAGGCCGCGCGTGCTCTGCAGCCAATGCTGGAAGCGGGTGAGTTGGGCGCTCGTCATCCCCTCAGGCTAGGGCCGCGTCGGCGCGCGCGCCATTGGGGCCAGCACGCGTCGCCGGTGCGACACTCGGCCCATGACCACCTGCCTGGTGCTGCTGCGCG
>JAFLDI010000467.1 GCA_017302485.1 Burkholderiales bacterium
GGTGGAAGGCGCAGCCGCTGGGAATGGCACCCAGCCGCGGCATGCTGCCGTCGATCTGCGCCAGGCGCTCGCGCTCGCCGTCCAGCGCCGGGATCGAGGCCACCAGGCCTTGCGTGTACGGGTGCGCACCGCGGTGGATGACCTCGGCCACCGGGCCGATCTCGGCCACGCGGCCGGCGTACATCACGGCCACCCGGTCGCAGGTTTCGGCGATCACGCCCATGTCGTGGGTGACCAGCATGACCGCCGCGCCATGCTCGCGGCAGACGCGCTTGAGCAGGCCGATGATCTGCGCCTGGATCGACACATCCAGCGCGGTGGTGGGCTCATCCGCCACGATCAGCCGCGGCTCGGCCGCCAGCGCCAGCGCCATCACCCCCCGCTGGCGCATCCCGCCGCTGAACTGGTGCGGGTAATGGTCAATGCGCTGCTCTGGCGCCGGGATGCCGGTGTCGCGCAGCAGCTGGATGGCGCGCTCGCGCGCCGCGGTGGCGTCCAGCGGCAGGTGGGTGCGGATGGTCTCGGTCAGCTGCCGGCCCACGGTGTAGAGCGGGTTCAGCGAGGTCAGCGGGTCCTGGAAGATCGCGCCGATGTGGCGGCCGCGCAGGCGGCGCTGGGCCTCGCCGCGCAGGGTGTCGATGCGCTCGCCGCCCAGCCGGATCTCGCCGCTGGCAATGCGCCCGGGCGGCTCCAGCAGGCCGATGATGGCCGCGCCGGTGAGCGACTTGCCGGCGCCCGACTCGCCCACCACGCCCAGCACCTCGCCGGGATCAATGCTGAAGCTGACGCCATCGAGCGCGCGCAGCACCCCGCCGCGCCGCTGCGGGAACTCGACCACCAGGTCCTGGACCTCGAGCAGCGCCATCAGTGCAGCCTCGGGTTCAGCGCGTCGCGCAGCCAGTCGCCCAGCAGGTTGATGCTCAGCGAGATCGCCACCAGCATCAGCCCCGGGAACAGCGTGATCCACCACTCGCCCGACAGCAGGTAGTTGTTGCCGATGCGGATCAGCGTGCCCAGCGAGGGCGAGGTGGGCGGCACGCCCACGCCCAGGAAGGACAGCGTGGCCTCGATGATGATGGCCTGCGCCACCTGCAGCGTGGCCAGCACGAAGACCGGCTGCATCACGTTGGGCAGCACATGGCGCCACATGATGCGGTGGCCCGGCACGCCGGTGACGCGCGCGGCCAGCACGTACTCCTTGTGCCGCTCGACCATGGCCTGGCCGCGCACCGTTCGCGCATAGGGCACCCAGCCGGCCAACGTGATCGAGACGATCAGCACGCCAAAGGTCACCAGCAGCGAGGCCTGCGGGAACAGCGCATGCGCCACGCCCGCCAGCATCAGCGCCAGCAGGAAGGCCGGAAAGCTCAGCATCACGTCGCACAGGCGCATCAGCAGCGCATCGACCCAGCCGCCGCGGTAGCCCGCCAGCAGGCCCAGCGCGATGCCGATCAGCGCCGAGGCCAGCACCGACACCCCCGCCACCACCATCGAGATGCGGGCGCCGTACATCAGCGCCGAGAGGATGTCGCGCCCCTGCTCATCGGTGCCCAGCAGGAAGCCCGGCTGCCCGCCCTCGGACCAGGACGGCGGCAGCCGCGCATTGGCCAGCTCCAGCGCGTTCAGATCGAACGGGTTGGTCGGCGCCAGCCACTCGGCGAACACCGCCATCACCAGGCAGGCCAGCGCCACCAGCGCCGAGCCCAGCGCCACCGGCGAGCGGCGCAGGCTCAGCATCAGGTCAGACTGCCACCAGGCCAACATTCAGTGCTCCCGGCCCACACGCAGCCGCGGATCGACCACCACATACAGCAGGTCGACCACCAGGTTGATGACCACGAAGATCAGCGCCACCAGGCACAGGTAGGCGGCCATCACCGGGATGTCGGCAAAGTTCACCGCGTCCAGGAACATCAGGCCCATGCCGGGCCACTGGAACACGGTTTCGGTGATCACCGCAAAGGCGATCAGGCTGCCCAGCTGCAGGCCGACCACGGTGATCACCGGCACCAGCGTGTTCTTCAGCGCGTGGCCGAAGTGGATGGCGCGGTCGCTCAGGCCGCGCGCGCGGGCGAAGCGGATGTAGTCGGCGCGCAGCACCTCGAGCATCTCGGCGCGCACCAGGCGCATCACCAGCGTCAGCGGGTAGGTGGCCAGCGTGATGGCGGGCAGCAGGATGTGGCGCCAGCCATCGGCCGTGGCCAGGCCGGTGGACCAGGAGCCGATCATCACCACATCGCCGCGGCCGAAGCTGGGCAGCCAGCCCAGCAGCACCGCAAACACCAGGATCAGCACGATGCCGATCAGGAAGTTGGGCAGCGACACCCCCACCAGCGACACCGCCATCAGCCCCTGCGACAGCCAGCCCTCGCGCCGCAGCGCGGTGTACACGCCCAGCGGAATGCCCAGCACCAGCGCGATCAGCGCCGCCAGCAGGGCCAGCTCCATGGTGGCCGGAAAGGCCTGCGCGATGACATCCTTGACCTGACGCCCCAGGCGCAGGCTCATGCCGAACTCGCCCTGCACCGCATTGGCCACAAAGCGCTGGAACTGCACCGGCATCGGCTGATCCAGCCCCAGCTCGGCACGCACCTGCGCCACCTTCTCGGGGCTGGCGTCCTGGCCCACCAGAAAGGCCACCGGGTCGCCCACATACTGGAACAGCGCAAAGGCCAGCGCGGCCACGGTGAGCAGCACCGCAGCCGACTGCCCCAGGCGGCGCAGCAGAAAGGCCAGCATCAGCGGTTGTTGGCAGCGGCAATCAACATGCGGGCGATTGAACCACAGGCACGGCCAGCCTGCCGCGCAGGGCATTCAGCGCCCGCTCGGTGACGCTCTCGGCCTGGCTGTCGCCGGGCGCCACCAGCGCGCTGCCCACCTGCAGGCTCAGGCGCAG
>JAFLDI010000468.1 GCA_017302485.1 Burkholderiales bacterium
CGAACGCTCGGGCGCCCAGCCCACCACCAGCTTCATGCCCAGCGGATAGATGCCGGCCAGCGCCAGGCCGACGCAGAAGCGGCAGACCAAGGCCTGTTCCAGGCTGGCGGCGAACAGCGCGAAGGCGTAGCGGCTCAGGGCCCGCCATCGGCCCGCCCCGTGGCGCTGGGTCAGGTAGAGCACCCCCTTCGCATCGACGGCCTTGGGCACGAAGGACAGCTCCTCCGGCGTCGCTTCGGCGAGCTGGCGCCAGCCGTCGTCCGAGGCGCCGCGCCAATGCACCGAGACCTGCTTGCCTTGCTTGGACATGACGGCGCGCGGCACGCCCTGTGGGTCGAACCACCATCGCTCGACGTTGCTGGGGGGGGCGCGCAGATCCAGATCGCGCAAGAGGCCACTGTCCGTGCTCATCCACACCGGAGTCATCCGTCCAGCAGTCCAGTAGCCGACGATCACCTCGTCCTCATGGCTGGGCACCACCGCCAGCAGGCTGAGGTTCAAGGGCAGCCTGAGGTGGTCGCTGCCATCCGCCTTGATCAGGTGCAATCCGGGCGCATCGTGGACATCGCCGCTGGCGGCCTGGTAGTCGTAGGCATCAAAGATCAGCTGCTTGTCATTGACCCACTGGAAACCGTCGATGTCGACGTTGGGGAACCCAGCCACCCAACGTCCCGCCATGCTGCCAGTCAGGTCCATCACCGCCAGGCCGACGCGCTGGCGCTTGGCGCTGGTGGTGAAGGCCAGCTGGCGCCCCGACGGCGACAGGCGCAGGTCGACGATGGCGGGTCGCTCGAAGAAGCGCTCGATGGGCACCGGTGGATCGGCGGCCCGCGCCGGATCGTGGATCAGCGCGCCCAGCAAGGCGATGAGCACGGCCCATCCGACCGCGCGCCCGCCCCTGGGCTTGCATGGCCCTGTGTTGTTCATGGTGGGTCTCCCTGGCACGCGTATGTTCGCATGCCCGGCGCGTCAGGTACTCAGGGCGAACGCTGGTCTGCGCGCACCGCCGGGGACAGCAGGGCCTGCGCCAGGTCGCCGTCCACGAGCACACCGGCGGCGTCGACCAGCGGCTGGTCGAAGTCGTTCCAGCCCCGCACGCCGGTGCGCAGCGACACCACGTGGGCAAAGCCCATGCGTTGCATCACGTCGGCCGCCAGCAGCGACCGGGCGCCGGAGCGGCACACCACGACAATCGGCCGCTCACGCCCTGCGGCCAGGCGGGGCTCGGTGACGTCGTAGCCCCATTCACAGGCCTGCTCCAGCACGCCGCGCGGCACATGCAGCGCGCCGGCCATGTGCAGCGCAGCGAACTCGGCCGGCTCGCGCACATCCAGCAGCAGCGGGGGGTCGGTGCGGGCCAGTTGTTCCAGCAGATCCCAGGGCTGGATCTCGGTGACCCGGGTGCGGGCCGCGGCCAGCAGGTCGTCAAGGCGTTGCATGGCGGCAGCGTAGCGCGCCTTCCCGGACTTGACCGCCCCCCCTGTGGAGTTGGGGCAACACTGAACAAGTCCCACGACAGGCCGCAGGTGACACTCCAGGCGTGCACCGGGTTCGTCGGCGCCATGCCCATCGATGCCGCGGCCGCACGGGCTGCGGTGCCCGCCGACTTCACCCCGGTGGTCGACAGCGAGGGCGCACGGCTGGTGGTGCGGGTCGCCGGCTGCCGGCGCGTGCGCGTCGGCGTGCGTGATCGACATCAATCGACAGCGCCACCGACGCGGTTCAATGCGAGGCAGCGCTGGGGCCTGACGGCCCGGCCCGCCACCGCATGAACCTCTCCGACCCGACCCTGGCGCCCCGCGGGCGCATCCACTGGCTGACACCACCGGCCGACACCCAGCCGCAGTGCACCGACTGCGCGGTGCGCGACATGGCGCTGTTCGGCCCGCTGGCCAGCGACTGGCTGGGCCACGCCCATGACTTCGTCAGCGCGCTGAGTCTGCCGCCGGGCCAGCGCCTGCTGGGCCGTGGTCACCAGGGGCAGGCGGTCTACACCGTTCGCCGCGGTGTGCTGCGCGCCGAGCGCTACACCGAGGACGGCCAGCGCCGCATCGTGCGCCTGGCCGGCCCGGGCGCGCTGCTGGGCAGCGAGGCGCTGTCGGGGCAAGCCCAGGTCGATGACCTGATCGCCTGCACCGAGGTGTCGCTGTGCCGCATCTCGCTGGGCCTGTTCCCGCCCGCCACCGAGCGTGGCCAGGCGATGGCCATTCCGGTGCTGCGCCAGCTGCAGCGTGACATGGATGCGATGGTGCATTGGTCGGTGCACCTGACCCGCGGCAGCGCGCGCTCGCGGCTGCTGCAGTTGCTGGCCTTGCTGGACCGCCACGCCGAGGCCGATGGCAGCGCCTGGCTGCCACGGCGCGACGAGATCGGCGACATGCTGGACCTGACGCTGGAAACCGCCAGCCGGCAGTTCAGCGCCGTGCACAAGGCCGGCGTGGTGCAGGTGCTGTCGCTGCAACGCATGCGGGTGGACCGACCGGCCCTGGCCGCCGCCATCGCCGCGCTGGCAGACTGATCCAGGTCAAGCCCGGGCGATGCGCCGGGCGCCGCTTGCCAATTGTCATCCGGCCCGCCGCAGCTCGGGCGTGTCATGTCGGCCTTGACCACTCACGGAGCCGAACCATGCCCGCCCTGATCGATCTTTTCACCAGCGACGTCGGACTGCTCAGCCTGGCCAGCATCGTCTTCATGCTGGGCATGGGCGTGTTCTACCTGCGCTACTTCATCCGCCACATGCACGAGGACGAGGCGCGCCAGAAGCAGGGCTGATCAGCGCGCTTGAACCGGCAGGGCCGGTTCGCGGCGACACTGCGGGCATGCCTCGTCCCGCCCTGCCCCGCTGATGCTGTCCGTCGCCGTCGGCCCGCTGGCCCTGCCTCTGC
>JAFLDI010000469.1 GCA_017302485.1 Burkholderiales bacterium
GCCAAGAGCAGCGTGGCCTGGGTGGACGCCGACACCCTGGCCGTGGCCACGGACTTTGGCGCCGGCAGCATGACCCTGTCCGGCTACCCGCGTCGGCTCAAGCTGTGGAAGCGCGGCACCGAGCTGGCGACGGCAGCGGCGATCTACGAGATCGCCGAAACCGATGTGGGCCTGTGGCTCTGGGACGAGCAGGGCCGGCAGCTGGTCGTCGAGCACCGCCAGGGCTTCTTCGACGGCAAGCAGTTGCTGCTGCGCCCAGGCAAGGTTCGCAAGCTGCAGGCCCTGCAGAAGCCTGACGACGCCAGCGCACTGCCCCAAGGCGAGCGCTTGCTGCTGGAGCTGCGCAAGGACTGGCAGGTGGGCGGCCAGACCTATGCGGCCGGCAGCCTGCTGGCGATGGGGACGCAGGCGCTGATCGAGGGCAGGCCCCAGATCCAGACCCTGTTCAGCCCTGGCGAGCGCAGCGCGCTGCACAGCTACGCGGCCACGCGCAACGCAGTGATCGGCGTGGTGCAGACCGAGCAGGGCCAGACCCTGCGAGAGTGGCGCTGGCATCAGGGGCGCTGGCAGTCGCGCGATTTGCCGGCGCAAGGGGCGGTGAGCCTGGCCGTGCGCGCCGTGGACAGCCTGAACAGCGACCGCTACTGGCTGACGCGCAGCGGCTTCCTGCAGCCCAGCGAGCTGCGCATGGCCGAGGCCGGCCACGACCGCCAGGTCCGCGTGCAGCAGCTGCCGGAACTGTTCGACGCCAGCGGCCTGGAGGTGCAGCGCCTGCACACCACGGCGGCAGACGGCACGCGCATCCCCTACTGGCTGGTGCAGCCCAAGGGGCCGGTGCCGCCCGGCGGCCGCCCCACGCTGCTCTATGGCTATGGCGGCTTCGAGATTGCCCTGAACCCCAGCTACAGCGGCATCCTGGGCCGCGCCTGGTACGCGCAGGGTGGCGCCTACGTGGTGGCCAACATCCGTGGCGGTGGCGAGTTCGGGCCGCGCTGGCACCAGTCGGCGCAGAAGGAGCATCGCCAGCGCTCCTTCGGCGACTTCATCGCCGTGGCCGAGGACCTGCTGCGCCGTGGCCTGACGAGTCCCAAGCAACTGGGCATCATGGGGGGCAGCCTGGGTGGGCTGCTGACCTCGGTGGCCATGGTGCAGCGGCCGGAGCTGTTCGGTGCCGTCGTCAGCCAGGTGCCGCTGACCGACATGCGGCGCTACCACCGGCTGCTGGCCGGGCATTCCTGGATCGCCGAGTACGGTGACCCGGATGTTCCGGCCGAATGGGATTACATCCAGGCCTATTCCCCCTACCAGCAGGCCAAGGGGGCGCCAGCCTACCCGCCGGTGCTCTACACCAGTTCCACCCTGGACGACCGCGTGCACCCCGGCCATGCGCGCAAGATGGTGGCCCGCTTGCAGGAGCTGGGCCAGCCGGTCTGGTACTGGGAAAACCGCGAGGGCGGCCATGCGGGCGCCAGCGACCTTCGGCAGACGGCGCTGATGTGGGCGCTGAGCTACCGCTTCCTGCAGCAGCAGCTGATGGCTCAGTCCAAGGTTGCAGGCGAGCGCGCCGGCCAGTGAAGTTGGCGGAACTGCCCCGGCGTCAGGCCCACCGTGGCCTTGAACTGGCGGCAAAAAGCGCTTTGGTCGGCGTAGCCGCAGGCCAAGGCCAGTTCAGCCAGCGGCGGGGCTTCGGCCTGCATCAGCGCCTGGCGCGCGGCATTGATGCGCGCCTGCACCAGCATGTCGCGCGGGCGCAGCTGGAAGACGCGCTGGAACATGCGCTCCAGCCGATCCATGCTGAGCCCGGCCTGCGCGGCCAATTGCCCGAGTTGCAGGGGCTCGGCGTGGCGCTCACGGATGCGTGTGGCGATGGCGGCGACGGCCTGGTAGTCGGGATGCTTGCAGTCGGGCAGGCCGAGATCGCGCGACAGACCGAGCAGGCCGCAGACCGCCCCGGCCGTGTCGCGCAACGGCAGCTTGTCCGTCAGGCACCAGCCGGCTTGTCCGTCGGCGTAGAGGTGCAATTCCAGGTGCTGGTGCAGGGCGTGCCCGGCGCGCATGACGGCGCGGTCCTGTTCGAGAAAGGCCTGCCCCATGGCACCGGGAAACAGGTCGGCCGCCGTGCGGCCGATCAAGGCCTCGCGACTGCCTTGGCCACTGCGTTGCACCAGCGTTCGGTTGGCGCCTCGGTAGCGGCCCTGGCCATCCTTGGCGAAGAACACCAGATCGGGGAGCGTGTCGAACAGACGCTCCAGCAAGGCCAACTCGCCCGCGCCCAGCAGCGCGGGCAGACTCCACCCATTCCCTTCAAGCCGCATGGACGACATGACGCACACCGACCTTGATGCAGCGCTGCGGGCGCTGTCCCCCCAGACTCTGCTGGCACCGATTCCGCTGAGCGAGCACAGCACCCGGCTGAGCGCCCTGCAGGAGCGCTTGCGCGAGCAAGGCCTGGCGGCCGCCTGGCTGCACGCGGGCAGCAATCTGCGCTACTTCATGGGCACCCCCTGGGGCGCCAGCGAACGCCTGCTGGGCGCGCTGGTGCCGGCCGAGGGCCCGCCTTGCTACGTGGCGCCGGCTTTCGAGCTGGATGCGCTGCGTGACCGCTGGGGCCTGCCGGCGCAGGTGCTGACCTGGCATGAGCATGAGAACCCCTGGGACTGCGTGCTGCAGGCGCTGGCGGGCGCTGCACCGCTGGCCCTGGACCCCTGCCTTCCCTGGGGCATGGTGCAGGCCCTGCAGAGCCGGGCGCCCGGCCTGCCGCTTGCCGATGCCGAGCCGGCGATTCGCCCGCTGCGCATGCGCAAGTCTTCGGCCGAGATCGCCCGGATGCAGCAGGCCTTCGACATCACGCTGCAGGTGCAGCAGGCGGCACGTG
>JAFLDI010000047.1 GCA_017302485.1 Burkholderiales bacterium
GGGCGACCGCGGGTGCGCTCGGTGCAGTCACCGTTACAGCGACGGTCACCGCCGGTGCGGCGTCGAAGCGTGCGGCGTTCTTGCTGGCCGGGAAGTAGCGACGGTAGTCGAAGGTGCCGGCGGCGATGTCGGCTTCGATGCGGTCGAGGAGCTTCTGGACTTTCTTCCGGTTGGTAGCCGTATCGGGGAGAGCGGTTTGCTCGCGGCACCGGAAGCCTTGAAAGTAGAAGTCCATGATCAGGCAGCCTGTCTCCTTGCGGATCTGAATACTAGCCATGGCACACATCTCCGTTTGCCATGGGGATGCCGAAGGCCGGGGCAGCAAGCTGCATGTCGCGCTCGATCGTTTCCCAGATGTACAGAATCTTCCGGCCGCCGAAAGGGCGAAAGTAGTGGATGCCTTCGAGCAGAACGCTGTCCTTCAAGCGTTCTCTGATCGTGCGGGAGTCGTACTTGATGCGCTCCGACAACTCGTCGGTTGTCAGGTAGGTTTTGTTGTCCATGGCTTCACCTCGTGTTGTTATCTGAGTTCGCATGATGCGTATAAGCATCACACAAAGCTCATTGTAGGCATGTTGTGAAGCCTGTCAAGTTTTTTTGATACTCTTACGCATCACATGCAGCTATGGAGCCACAGTCATGCTCAGGTTCAGGCTCAAGGAGCTGATCGCAGAAAAAGAATTTCGGGAGAACAGGGTCGTTACGCTCGTCGAGATCGCTGCGGCAACCGGAGTGCACCGGATGACCCTCTCCAAGCTTGCCAACCACCGTGGGTACAACCCGACGGGGGATGTGTTGGACAAGCTCTGTACCTACTTCCGTTGTCGTATCGAGCAGCTGGTCGAGCACATCCCTGACGATCAAGTCACGGGAAGCACAACTCAAAAGCACGGGGAGCGGTGAGACTAGGGTGAGCGACCAGTCACAGGCTGGTCGCACTTTGGTCACAGAATGGTCACGGCGGGGAGTAGAAACAAAAATGGGCCAGATCTTTCGATCTAACCCATTGATTTGTTTGGCGCGCCCGACTGGAGTCGAACCAGTGACCCCTGCCTTCGGAGGGCAGTACTCTATCCAGCTGAGCTACGGGCGCGCGGTGCTTCTTGCTTCTTGATGCGTTGCGTGGGGCGCAGGATAGCGCGAATCGCTGCCAGAGTCCATGCTTTGCCTGACAGAAGATGAATAGCCCCGCTATAATCAATGTTTTACCCCATTTAGCCCGTACTCGAGGAATTCAGCATGTCGGATTTTCGTAGTTCCCCCGTCCGTTCCTTTGCGCGGATTGCGCTTTCTGTCGGGGTGGCGGCCCTGGCGACTCAGCTCGTGGGCTGTGGCAAGAAGGCGGCTGTTGACGAAGAGCTGGCTGCCAAGCTGACCCAGCCGGTCGCGAGTGTTTCCCTGCAGGCGGCGCCGGCAGCTGCGCCGGGTAGCCGTACGGGCGAGCAGATCTATACCGCGGTGTGTGGTGCCTGCCATGAGAGCGGCGCGGCGGGGGCCCCGAAGGCGGGTGACAAGGGTGCCTGGGCACCGCGTCTGGCTCAGGGCTACGACGGTCTGGTGAAGTCGGCGGCTGCCGGCAAGAACGCCATGCCCCCGAAGGGCGGCGCGGCCGACTTGACCGACAACGAGCTGAAGCGTGCCGTGGCCTTCCTGGCCAACAAGGCTGGTGCGGGTTTCAAGGCGCCGGACTGATCGGGTTCCGTGTCGGGGGGCTGCGGCTCCCCGTCTGCATCTGCGGAAGGTGCAAGACATAAAGCAAAAGGCGCAGACCATGGTCTGCGCCTTTTGCTTGTTGGGTCCCCCGCGCATGCCGTCAGGCCTTCATCCTGAACCGGAGTTCAGGGGGGCCGCATTCCTTCCGCATCAGGCACACTCGACGGGGAGCGCGCACACCAGCGGTTTCAATGGTCAGCGACCCATGTCGCGTAGACATTGGTTCAAGGAGTTTTAAGCCTTGACCAACACCGCAGGGGATTGACTGAAACCTGTATTACTCGGTGACTCCAGGGTGGTCCTGGGGGTGTTCAGAAGAGCGTTTCCTGCTCTGCCAGGGCACCGTCGAGTCGACCGTTGATGCGTTCGATTTTACGCTTGAGCGTCGGGATGTCAAACCCACCAGCACGCTGAAACTGCAGAAATTCGTGGGTGATGTTGAGGGCGGTCATGACCGCCAGCCGTTCGCCCGCCGAGTTGGTCTTGCCAGCGAGATCGCGCATCTTTTCGTCGAGGTAGGTCACTGCGGCGAGCAGGGCATCTTTCTCTTCGGGCTTGCAGGCGACCCGGTACTCGCGCCCCAGGAGCTTGATGTCGAGGTGTTCCATCTCAGGCCTCCGGGATGCGGGCGAGCAGCGCCTCTAGGCGGCTGCCGACCAGTCCGAGCTTGTCGTTGAGTTCGCGATTGGCGTTTTCGAGGGCTTCGACCCGCTCCTGCAGCTGGCGTTTTTCTGCCTGGACTGCGGTGAATTGGCTGTGCAGCCGCGCCTGCTCGGAAGCGTGGCGGCTGATCAGTTGTTCGAGCTTTTGTTCGAGTGAGGCGAGTTCTGCGTCCATTCGGGAATGTTAGAGAGGGGTAGGGGGTGCGGTCAAGGGAGCCCTGCGGGCGATGACGTCCGCAAGGCGTTCGCGGCTGCGCCAGGGCCGAAGCAGTCGGCCAGCCGATCCAGGTGCAGGCTGGTTTCCAGGCTGTCGGCGAGGCGGTCGAGGTCGGCTTCGCGACGGGCGGCCAGGTCGATCCGCGCCGCATCGTTTACACCGGCCCAGGCGAGCAGGGCGGCCAGGGCGTCAGGGTGGTCGAACAGGCCATGCACGTAGGTGCCGAGGATCTGTCCGTCCTCGCTCAGCACGCCGTCGGCCCGCTGGGTGCTGCCGATCAGGGCGCTGGGCCGGGTCAGGGCCGGGCCGCGGGTGACGCCCATGTGGATCTCGTAGCCCTGGACGGCCGGCCGGCCGGGCAGCTGGAGGGTGCCGGTTACGTTGACCAGCTGTTTCTCGGCTTCTAGCACGGTCTCGGCGTCGATCAGGCCCAGGCCGTCGACACTGGCAGGGCGGCCTTCGAGGCCCAGCGGGTCATGCAGCTGGCGGCCCAGCATCTGGTAGCCGCCGCAGATGGCGACCAGCTTGCACTTCGGCAGGGCTGCGCCGACGAGGCGCGCGCGCTGTGCGAACGAGCCGTGGCCGCACTGCGCAGCGATGGCCTGACACGTGCCGCCCAGCGCTTCCACGACAAGGCCGGCGGCTTCATCGACCGTGACCTGTTCGTCATCGTGCTGGACCGCCAGGGCCACTTCCGCGCCTTTGGCGTCGACCCGTCCAAGGCCGACAAGCCAGCGGTCCTGCCGCCCGGCGTCGATGTCGAGGCCGTGGTGCGCCAGACGCTGGCCACCGCTGACGCGGGCGGTGGCTGGATGGAGTTCCGCTCCTGGCACCCGGTCACCCGCACGCCGGTCGACAAGATGTCCTTCATCCTGCCCTGGGAGGACATGGCCGTGATGGTGTCCGCCAACCGCAGCGACGGCGGCTGAGCCCGGCCGGCGGCGGCTGCCGCCTGTGCACAACCCGACAATCCCCACAGCCCTGACGGCCGTCCGCCGTGCGGGGCTTTTTCTTTGTGAATCAATGACTTGAGAGTCTGGTTCGGCATGGCACAGCGCTTGCGAAGCAGAGCGCACAGCCCCGCAAGGACAGCCCCATGCGCGCCCCGGACCCCACCTGGCCCTTCACTGTCAACGACACCACGCTGCGCGACGGCGAGCAGACCGCCGGCGTGGCCTTCACCGCCGACGAGAAGCTGGCCATTGCCCGCGCGCTGGACACGGCTGGTGTGCCCGAGCTGGAGATCGGCGTGCCGGCCATGGGCGCGGAAGAGTGCGCGCAGATCCGCGCCATCACCGGGCTGGGCCTGCGCGCCCGCACCATGGTCTGGGCCCGCATGCACGAGGCCGACCTGCCTGACGCGCTGCGCTGTGGCGCCGACATCGTCCACCTGTCGGTGCCGGTGTCCGATCTGCAGATCGAGCGCAAGCTGCAACGCGACCGCGCCTGGGTGCTGGACACGATCAGCCGCCACGTGCGCCGGGCGCTGGATGCCGGCGCTGTGGTCAGCGTGGGCTTCGAGGACGCCTCGCGGGCCGACGACGACTTCCTGCGCCGCTGTGCCAGCACCGCCCAGTGGGCCGGCGCCAGCCGCGTGCGCTACGCCGACACCCTGGGCCTGCTCGACCCCTTCGAGACCTGGCAGCGCATCAGCGCCCTGCGCGCCGAGGTGGACATCGCCATCGAAATGCACGCCCACGACGACCTCGGCCTGGCCACCGCCAACACCCTGGCCGCCTGGCGCGCCGGCGCCACGCACGCCAGCACCACCGTCAACGGCCTGGGCGAGCGCGCCGGCAACGCCGCGCTGGAAGAGGTGGTGATGGCGATGCGCCACCTGCACGCGGTGGAGTGCGGCGTCGACACCCGTGCGCTGCCGGCGCTGTCGCGCCTGGTGGCCGAGGCCGCGGGACGGCCGGTGGCGGCCGGCAAGGCCATCGTCGGTGAGGGCGTCTTCAGCCACGAGTCGGGCATCCACGTCGATGGCCTGCTGAAGGACGCGCGCAACTACCAGGGCTTCGACCCCGCCGAGCTGGGCCGCGGCCACACCACCGTGCTGGGCAAGCACAGCGGCACCCATGCGCTGCGCGCCGTCTGCGACAGCCTGGGCCTGCCGCTGGGCGATGCCCAGGCGCCGGTGCTGCTGGCCGCGGTGCGCCGGCATGTGCTGGCCACCAAGAAATCTCCGCGCCCCGACGAGCTGCGGCGCCTGCACCGCGAGCTCTTCGCCCGCTTCCCCACCCCGCTGGCCGCCTGAAGGACGACGCCATGAACGACCTGACCACCCGCCTGAAGGCGCTGTCCAGCGCCAACGAGTTCCTGGAGTTCTTCGGCATCGCCTACGAGGAGCACGTGGTGAACGTGAACCGTCTGCACATCCTCAAGCGCTTCTACCAGTACCTGCGCCAGGCGGACGGGCTGGCCGGCCTGGACGAGGTGGCGATGTTCTCGCGCTACCGCGAGCTGCTGAGCCGCGCCTACCAGGACTTCACCACCTCCGACGCCGCCACCGAGAAGGTCTTCAAGGTCTTCCAGGAGGCCGGCGGTACCCAGCACGTGCAGGTCAGCCGCCTGCGCGACAGCCTGGCCGAGCGGCGCACCGTGCGCGCCTGATCCTTCGACCGCAGGAGCCCCATCCATGCACATCGTCGTCTGCATCAAGCAGGTCCCGGACTCGGCGCAGATCCGCGTCCACCCGGTGACCAACACCATCATGCGCCAGGGCGTGCCGGCCATCGTCAACCCCTATGACCTGTTCGCGCTGGAAGAGGCGCTGCGTCTGAAGGACCAGTTCGGCGGCCGCGTCACCGTGCTGTGCATGGGCCCGCCGCAGGCCGAGGAGGCGCTGCGCAAATGCATCAGCTTCGGTGCCACCGACGCCATCCTGATCACCGACCGCGCCTTTGCCGGCGCCGACACCCTGGCCACCTCCTACGCGCTGTACTCGGCCATCAAGAAGATCGGCGAGGAGCAGGCGGTGGACCTGGTCTTCACCGGCAAGCAGACGATCGACGGCGACACCGCCCAGGTCGGCCCCGGCATCGCCAAGCGCCTGGGCTGGAACCTGCTGACCTATGTCAGCAAGATCAACGAGGTGGACCTCGACGGCCGCACCCTGACGGTGGAGCGCCGGGCCGAAGGCGGCGTGCAGCGCCTGCAGACCACGCTGCCCAGCCTGATCACCATGCTGGAGGGCACCAACACGATGCGCTTCGCCACCATGGACGACATGCTGCGCGCCGGCCGTTGCCCCGTGCGCAAGTGGAACAAGGACGATGCCGGCATCGAGGACATCGCCAGGATCGGCCTCAAGGGCAGCCCCACCATCGTCAGCAAGGTGTTCGCCCCCAAGGCCCGCAGTGTGCGTGCCGAGATGCAGGAAGTGGGCGACGGCACCAGCGTCAACGATGTCTGCCTGAACCTGCTGCAGAAGATCTTCACCACCCACCCGACGCTCGAGCAGGAGACCGTCGAGCGCCTGTCCGCCTGAGGAGCCCCGCCATGAGTGACGCCGCCAAACCAGCCATGGCTGCCGCCGCCGCTGCAGGTGCCGCCCGGACCGCCGGCCGCAGCGGCCGCAGCACCGAGCTGCCTGAGCACCTGAAGGCCTACAAGGGCGTCTGGGTGTTCAACGAACACGACCGCGGCCACGTCCACAGCGTCAGCTGGGAGCTGATGGGCGAGGCCCGCAAGCTGGCCGACAAGCTGGGTGTGGATGTCAGCGGCGTGCTGCTGGGCGGCCCGGCCGACAAGCTGGAGGACTATGCCAAGGAAGCCTACACCTACGGCGCCGACCACTGCTACCTGATGCGCGACCCGGTGCTGCAGGGCTACCGCAACGAGCCCTTCACCAAGGGCCTGACCGACCTGGTCAACACCCACCAGCCCGAGATCCTGCTGCTGGGGGCCACCACCATGGGCCGTGACCTGGCCGGCTCGGTGGCCACCACGCTGGGCACCGGCCTGACCGCCGACTGCACCGAGCTGAACATCGATGGCCGCGCGCTGGCCGCGACCCGCCCCACCTTCGGTGGCAGCCTGCTGTGCACCATCATGACCCTGGCCTACCGGCCGCAGATGGCCACCATGCGTCCGCGCACCGCGGCCATGCCGCCGCGTGACGACAGCCGGACCGGCGACATCATCACGATGGACCTGGGGATGATCGAGACCGACATCGTCACCAAGCTGCTGGGCTTCATCCCCGACGCCACCAGCAACAACATCAACCTGGCCTACGCCGACATCATCGTCACCGCCGGCAAGGGCCTGAAGAACGCCGACAACTGCAAGCTGGTGTGGGACCTGGCCCGTGTGCTGGGTGCCGAGGTGGGGGCCACCCGTGCCGTCACCCAGGCGGGCTGGATGGAGGCCGAGCGGCAGGTGGGGCAGACCGGCAAGACCGTTCGGCCCAAGCTCTACATCGCTGCTGGCGTCTCGGGGGCGATCCAGCACCGGGTGGGCATGGAGGCCTCGGACGTGATCGTGGCCATCAACACCGACCCCAACGCCCCGATCTTCGACTTCGCCCACCACGGCATCGTCGGCAATGCGATGCAGGTGCTGCCGGCCCTGACCGCCGCCTTCCGTTCCCACCTCGACAAGCGCATCCGCAAGGTCGCTTGAACACCAGGAGCCATGATGAACGACATCACGACATCGACGTGGCGGGCCGAGCGCCGGGCCGTTCCCAAGCCGGCCCGCATCCCCTTGGGGGATCGGGCGACGTACCCGTCGGACGAGGGGCTGTCATGAGCAAGGAAAGATTCGACGCCATCGTGGTTGGGGCCGGCCCCTCGGGCAATGCCGCGGCCTACACGATGGCCAAGGCCGGTCTGAAGGTGCTGCAGATCGAGCGCGGTGAGTACCCGGGCAGCAAGAACGTGCAGGGCGCCATCCTGTACAGCAATGCGCTGGAACAGATCATTCCGGATTTCCGCGAGGACGCGCCCCTGGAGCGCCACATCATCGAGCAGCGCATGTGGATGATGGACGACGAGAGCTTCGTCGGCACCCACTACCGCAGCGACGACTACAACAAGCCGCCCTACAACCGCTACACCATCATCCGGGCGCAGTTCGACAAGTGGTTCTCGTCCAAGGTGCGCGAGGCCGGCGCCCTGCTGATCTGCGAGACCACGGTGGAGGAGCTGCTGCTGGACGGCGAGCAGGTCATCGGCGTGCGCTGCGACCGCCTGGGTGGCGAGGTCTATGCCGACGTGGTGGTGCTGGCCGACGGCGTCAACAGCACGCTGGCGCGCAAGGCCGGCTTCCATGGAGAGCTGGACGCGGGCAACGTGGCCCTGGCCGTCAAGGAAATCCTCTTCATGCCCGAAGAGGTGATCCAGGCGCGCTTCAACGTCAAGGAAGACGAGGGCGTGGTCATCGAGCTGATGGGCAAGGTGACCGAGGGCATGGTGGGCACGGGCTTCCTGTACACCAACAAGGAATCGCTGACCATCGGCGTGGGCTGCATGCTCAGCGACTTCAAGGCCAACCCCCAGCGCACCAGCCCCTACGCGCTGCTGGAGAAGCTGAAGAGGCACCCCAGCATCGCACCGCTGATCGAAGGCGGCGAGATGAAGGAGTACTGCGCCCACCTGATCCCGGAAGGCGGTTTCAACGCTGTGCCGCGCATCTACGGCGCGGGCTGGCTGATCGTGGGCGACTCGGGCGGCTTCGTCAACGCCGCCCACCGCGAAGGCTCCAACCTGGCCATGACCAGCGGCCGCCTGGCCGGAGAAACGGTCATCGCCCTGAAGGCCGCCGGCAAGGAACCCTCGGCCGCCAGCCTGAAGCTCTACAAGGACAAGATGGACGAGTCCTTCGTCATGAAGGACCTCAAGAAGTACCGCAAGCTGCCTGAGGTGCTGCACAGCAGTCCGCAGTTCTTCACCGCCTACCCCGAGCTGGTCAACCGCGCGGCCAAGACCTTCTTCACCGTCGACGGCGTGGACAAGCACTCCAAGGAGAAGGAGATCCTGGGCAGCTTCCGCAGCAAGCGCAGCCTGACCGGCCTGATGGGCGACGCCTTCAAGCTCTGGCGTGCCTCACGCTGAGCGCAGCGGCCGCTCACACCCTCTGCCTGCCCTCGCCTGAAGGAGCCCTCATGAGCCTCGCTGTCAACGTCGAAGAAAAGCTCTTCCAGAACCGCTACAAGGTCGATCACGGTCGGCCGCACATCCAGATCAGGAAGCCCGAGATCTGCGCCAACGACTGCAAGGATCAGAGCTGCACCTTCATCTGCCCGGCCAACTGCTACAAGGCCGAGGGCAACCGCTCGGTCACGCTGATCACCGACGGCTGCCTGGAATGCGGCAGTTGCCGGGTGATCTGCACCGAGCACGCCAACGTGGCCTGGGAGTATCCGCGCGGCGGGCACGGCATCCTCTTCAAGTTCGGTTGAAGCATGGACGTCAACACCTTCCTGGCGCACGCGATCCAGCTGGAGCGCGAGGCCGCCCGTCGCTACGAGGAACTCTCGGCGGCACTGGCCACCGAGGGCAATGTCGACCTCAAGGCCTTCTTCGCGCTGATGGCGAAGTACTCGCGGCTGCATCTGGCCGATGCGATGGCGCGCGGTGGGTTTCGCGAGATCCCGGTGATCGCGCCGCAGGACTTTCAGTGGCCAGACGGCGTCTCGCCCGAGGTGGCCGACTGGGCCGGCGTCGATGCGCTGCTCGACGCGCCGGCTGCGCTGGCGTTGGCGATGGACAGCGAGCGCCGCGGCCATGCCTGGTACGCCGCCGTGGCGGCCAGCACCATCGACCCCGAGCTGCGGGCCCTGGCCGCCGAGTTCGCCGAGGAAGAGTCCGATCACCTGCGCCAGCTGCAGGCGCTGATCGCCGCCCACGCCACCTGACCGCTGCTTCCAACGTTTCATCACGCCATGCCCCAACCGACCCGCCATGTCTTCGTCTGCAGCCAGCAGCGCCCACCCGGCCACCCGCGCGGCAGCTGTGCCGCCCAGGGCGCCAGCCCGCTGCTGCAGGCTTTCTGGGCTGAGCTGCAGAAGCGTCAGTGCTACGACCAGGTGGCCGTGACCTATTCGGGCTGCCTGGGCCCCTGCGATGGCGGCCCCAATGTGCTGGTGTACCCGGAGGGCGTGCTGTACCAGGGCGTGACCGTCAACGACATCGGCGAACTCTTCGACAGCCACCTGCTGGGTGGCACGCCGGTCGATCGCCTGCGGGCACCGGCGGGCGCCTGGTGAGCGCGCGCGCTCGGCGCGCTTCTTGCACTGAACCGGCTCCAACCGGGTCGCAGGGGCGGATGCACCGTCTCGGCGCACCCGCGGACGCAGGAGGTGCACCGTGATCAGCCGCATCGCACAGGAGCGCTCCCACCTGGAGCTCTCCACCATCTATGAAGTGTGTCGCATCCTGGGCGACTCGCTCGATCTGCAGCGCACCTTCCGCGCGGCCCTGAACACCCTGGCCGCCCAGCTGGGTCTGCTGCGCGCGATGGTGGTGCTGCCCAACCCCGAGGACGGTCAGCTGCGCGTGCACAGCGCCGTCGGCCTGACCCGCGACGAGGTGGAACGCGGTCAGTGGCAGCCGGGCGAGGGCGTGATCGGCCGCGTCCAGGCCTCGGGCCTGCCGGTGGTGGTGACCAATGTCGAGGACAGCGACGAGTTCATCGACCGCACCGGCGCCTTCGGCCCGCAGGACGGCAAGCGTCTGTCCTTCATCGTGGTGCCGCTGCGCACCGGCGCGGACCACAATGCGGTGGGCGTGCTGGCTGCCCAGCGCGAACTCGAGGGCGTGGCCCGGCTGTCCGACGACCAGCGCTTCCTGACCATGGTGGCCACCTTGCTGGCGCAGTCGGTGGCGCTGCACCACTCGGTCAGTGCCGAGCACCAGCGCCTGCAGCAGGAGACCACCCGGCTGCAGAAGGCGCTGACCGCCGAGATCCCGCGCCGGCGCTCGCTGGACAACGTCGTGGGCCAGAGCCGGCAGATGCAGCGCGTCTTTGCCGAGGTGCACCAGGCCGCGCCGTCGCGCGCCACCGTGCTGCTGCGCGGCGAGTCGGGCACCGGCAAGGAGGAGATCGCGCGGGCCATCCACTTCCTCAGTCCGCGCAAGGACTCGCCCTTCATCAAGGTCAACTGCGCGGCGCTGACCGAGTCACTGCTGGAGTCCGAGCTGTTCGGCCACGAGAAGGGCGCCTTCACCGGCGCGGTGGGCGAGCGCAAGGGCCGCTTTGAGCTGGCGCACGGCGGCACGCTGTTCCTGGACGAGGTGGGCGATATCTCGGCCGGCTTCCAGGCCAAGCTGCTGCGCGTGCTGCAGGAGCGCGAGTTCGAGCGCGTGGGCGGCACGCGGGCGGTGAAGGTGGATGTGCGCCTGATCTGCGCCACCAACCGCGACCTCGAGCGCATGGTGCAGCGCGGTGAGTACCGCGCCGAC
The DNA here is from genome assembly GCA_017302485.1 of Burkholderiales bacterium. Taxonomy (GTDB): domain Bacteria; phylum Pseudomonadota; class Gammaproteobacteria; order Burkholderiales; family Burkholderiaceae_C; genus Ideonella. Next base: position 11,001 of record JAFLDI010000047.1, read on the forward strand.
CTGTACTACCGCATCAACGTGGTCAGCATCTTCCTGCCGCCGCTGCGCGAGCGGCGCGAGGACATCCCGCCGCTGGTGGCCCACTTCCTGGACCGCTACAACAAGGAGAACCGCCGCAACGTCAAGGTCACGCCCGAGGCGATGCAGGTGCTGAGCAACTGCTACTGGCCCGGCAATGTGCGCGAGCTGCAGAACTGCATCGAGCGCACCGCCACGATGGTCGAGGGCGGCTCGATCAACGGACTGGCCTTTCCCTGCCGCTCCAACCGCTGCCTGACCCAGACCCTGCACCACATCGACAAGGCCGATGCGGTGGCACCGGCCGTCGTGCACTTTGCCGGACGCATCAACAGCCACGGCGAGCCCGCGCACGACCACGACGACGAGGTGCTGACCATCGGCCCCACCGAGCGCCTGGGCGAGCCCGGAGCCGTGCCGCCCCGCCACTTCGGGCCCGAGGCCCCTGCGGGCGAGCGCGACCGCCTGATCTGGGCGATGGAGCAGTGCGGCTGGGTGCAGGCCAAGGCGGCGCGGCTGCTGAAGGTCACGCCGCGTCAGCTGGGCTATGCGCTGCAGAAGCACCGCATCGAGGTGCGCAAGCTGTGATGGCGCCCCACCCATGCCTTGAGGCCGCCGTCTGGCGGCCTTGTCGCTTTTGTCGCGACCAACACAGCCCGCATCAGACGGCAAGTGTTTGATTTTTCTAGGCTTTGTGCTTGGCACGGCTCTCGCAATGGAGGACGCAACCCACGACCGCGAGGTGCCCATGTCTGCCAACACCGCCTTCGTCTCGATCGCCGACCTCAGGAAGGGTCGCAGCGCCATCAGTGAGGCCATCGAGACCGGTGGCGGCTGCTCCACCACCGGCGGTGACGGCAAGGCCAGCTGCGGCTCGTCGGCTGGCGCCGGCGACATGCCGCCCGAGATCTGGGAGAAGGTCAAGAACCACCCCTGCTACTCGGAGGAGGCGCACCACCACTTTGCCCGCATGCATGTGGCGGTGGCTCCGGCCTGCAACATCCAGTGCAACTACTGCAACCGCAAGTACGACTGCAGCAATGAGTCGCGCCCCGGCGTGGTCAGCCAGAAACTCACGCCCGACCAGGCGGTGAAGAAGGTGCTGGCGGTGGCCAGCGAGATCCCGCAGATGACGGTGCTGGGCATCGCCGGCCCGGGCGACTCGCTGGCCAACCCGAAGAAGACCTTCGACACCATGCGCCAGCTCGCCGAGAAGGCGCCCGACATCAAGCTGTGCCTGTCGACCAATGGCCTGGCGCTGCCGGACATGGTCGATGAGATCTGCAAGTACAACATCGACCACGTCACGATCACCATCAACATGGTCGATCCCGAGGTGGGCGCCAAGATCTACCCCTGGATCTTCTTCAACCACAAGCGCTACACCGGCGTCGAGGCGGCGCGCATCCTGCACGAGCGGCAGATGCTGGGCCTGGAGATGCTGACGGCGCGCGGCGTGCTCACCAAGATCAACTCGGTGCTGATCCCCGGCATCAACGACGAGCACCTGATCGAGGTGAACCGCGAGGTCAAGAAGCGCGGCGCCTTCCTGCACAACATCATGCCGCTGATCTCCGAGCCCGAGCACGGCACGGTGTTCGGGCTGACCGGTCAGCGCGGCCCCACCGCGCAGGAGCTCAAGGCCGTGCAGGACGCCTGCATGGGCGGCGCGAATCTGATGCGCCACTGCCGCCAGTGCCGCGCGGATGCGGTTGGCTTGCTGGGCGAGGACCGCTCCGAGGAGTTCACGCTCGACAAGATCGAGGCGATGGACATCCACTACGACCTGGACAAGCGTCGCGCTTACCAGCAGAAGGTCGAGGCCGAGCGCCAGGCCCAGCACCAGGCCAAGGTCGATGCGCTGGATGCGGCGCTGGATGCCGCGCTGATCGCCGGCCAGGAGGATCTGAAGGTGCTGGTGGCGGTGGCCACCGAGGGCCATGGCCGCGTCAACCAGCACTTCGGCCACGCCACCGAGTTCCAGATCTTTGAAGTGAGCCGCAAGGAGGCGCTCTTTGTGGGCCACCGCCGCGTCGACCTCTACTGCCAGGGCGGCTTCGGCGAGGACGAGCAACTGCCCAGCATCGTCAGCGCCATCAACGACTGCCATGCCGTGCTGGTCTCCAAGATCGGTGCCTGCCCGCGTGAGGAGCTGAGCGCCGCCGGCATCGAGCCGGTCGACCAGTACGCGCACGAGTTCATCGAGAAGGCCGCGCTGAGCTGGTTCACCGACTACTGCGGCCGCGTGGCCGCCGGCCAGATCAGCCACCAGCCACGCGGCGATGCCCGCATCCGCCAGGGCGCCTACACCGGCGGCAGTGCCAGCGACGCCACCGAACTGGCCGCCTGAGTTCCTTTCCCCCCGACCCTGCCAGGAGAAACCACCATGGCCCTGAAGATCATTGCCTCGACCTGCACCGGCTGCTCCGCCTGCGAGCCCGAGTGCCCCAATGTTGCCATCCGCGAGAAGGGCGGCGTCTTCATCATCGACCCGGCCAAGTGCACCGAGTGCGAAGGCCAGTTCGACGCACCTCAGTGCATCTCGGTCTGCCCCGTTGACGGCTGCATCAAAAAGATCTGACCGCCTACGGCGCCACAGGAGACTGGAATGATTCTTCCCAAAGTGACCGTCACGCCCGCAGCGGCGAAATTCATGCGCCGCATGGTGCGCTTCTCGTCGCACCCGACCGGCGGCTTCCGGCTGACGGTCACGCCGGGCGGCTGCTCGGGCTATGCGTCGGAGTTCACCGTCGCCGAGACGCCGGCCAGCGGCGACGCCGAGATGGTCTTTGGCGACGTGCGGGTCTTCCTGCCGGCCGAGAGCCGCCTGGTGCTGGATGGCGTCACGGTGGACTTCGCCGAGACGCCCACTTCGTCGGGCCTGACCTTCTTCAACCCGTCGGCCGGTCCCTGCGCCTGCAGCAGCTCCAGCGACGCCGCGCCGCCTGCGGCCGCGACGGTGCCGCTGTCCTCGCTCAAGCGGCACTGACGGAGCGCGCCGTGGACGCTGGCGGTTTCGATGACGCGGTGCTGGGCCGCGGCCTGCCGCCCGCGGCC
>JAFLDI010000470.1 GCA_017302485.1 Burkholderiales bacterium
GGCCAGGTACTCGGGGCGGATGCCCAGGCGCAGCGGGCCCTCGGGCAGCACGCGGCCGGCCGGCAGCGCCTGGTCACCGATCAGCAGCTGGCCGCCCTGCGCCTGCACCTGCAGGAAGTTCATGCCGGGCGAGCCGATGAAGTGGCCGACGAAGGTGTGCGCCGGTCGCTCGAACAGCGCATCGGGCGTGCCCAGCTGCACCACGCGGCCGCGCGTCATCACCACCACCTGATCGGCGAAGGTCAGCGCCTCGACCTGGTCGTGGGTGACGTAGATCAGCGTCAGCTTCAGTTCGTGGTGGATCTGCTTGAGCTTGCGCCGCAGCTGCCACTTCAGGTGCGGGTCGATCACGGTCAGCGGCTCGTCGAACAGCACCGCCGAGACATCCGGCCGCACCAGGCCGCGGCCCAGCGAGATCTTCTGCTTCTGGTCGGCGCTCAGCCCGGCCGCCGCCTGGTCGAGCTGGTGACTCATCTCCAGCATCTCGGCGATCTGGCCCACGCGCTGGCGGATCTGCGCCGCCGGCACGCCACGGTTCTTCAGCGGAAAAGCCAGGTTCTCGGCCACGGTCATGGTGTCGTAGATGACCGGGAACTGGAAGACCTGGGCGATGTTGCGCTGCTGCGGCGTGGCGCGGGTCATGTCCTGGCCGTCGAAGCGCACCGTGCCCTGCGAGGGCACCAGCAGGCCCGACATGATGTTGAGCATGGTGGTCTTGCCACAGCCCGAGGGGCCCAGCAGCGCGTAGGCGCCGCCGTCCTCGAAGCACATGCTCAGCGGCAGCAGCGCGTAGTCGCTGTCCTGCCGGGGGTCGGGCTTGTAGCTGTGCGCCAGGTCGAGTTCGATGCGTGCCATCTCAGTCCCCCCTGGCGCGCCGCGGCGCCACCAGCAGTGCGCCACCCGCATCGAAGACATAGGCCTGGGCCGGGCTGGCGTGCAGCGTCAGCGCGCTGCCCAGCTCGAACTCGTGCACACCGGTCAGCTGGGCCACCAGCTCGCCCACCGCGGTATGGACATGGACGAAGGTGTCCGAGCCGGAGATCTCGGCCAGCTGCACCTGGCCCGGCAACGCCACGTCGCCGTCGCGCGCCTGCACGCGCAGCGCACTGGCGCGCAGGCCCAGTGTCAGTGCGCGGGTGGCCTGCGGCGGCAGGTCCACCGACACCAGCGGGCCGCCGGCCAGTTGGGCGCCGCCGTCGGCCGCCTCGGCCGCCAGCAGGTTCATCGGCGGATCGCTGAAGGCACGGGCGACGCGCAGCGAGGCCGGGCGGTGGAAGACCTCGGCGGTGGGGCCGTACTGCAGCAGCTCGCCGCGGTCAAGCACAGCGGTCCAGCCGCCCAGCAGCAGGGCTTCGGCCGGCTCGGTGGTGGCGTAGACCACGGTGGCCTCGCCGCCGGCGAACAGCGCCGAGAGCTCCTCGCGCAGTTCTTCTCGCAGCTTGTAGTCGAGGTTCACCAGCGGCTCGTCGAGCAGCATCAGCGGCGCCTGCTTGGCCAGCGCCCTCGCCAGCGCCACCCGCTGCTGCTGGCCCCCGGACAGCTCGGCCGGCAGGCGTTGCAGGAAGGGCTCGATGTGCAGCCGCTCGGCCAGGGACTGCACGCGCTGGCGCACTTCGTCGCGCGGCCGGCCAGCCAGCTTCAGCGGCGAGGCGATGTTGTCGAACACCGTCATCGACGGGTAGTTGATGAACTGCTGGTAGACCATCGCCACATGGCGCTGGCGCACCGGCGTGCCGGTGACGTCGGTGCCGTCCACGCGTACCCGGCCGGCGCTGGGCGCATCCAGCCCGGCCATCACCCGCATCAGGCTGGTCTTGCCAGCCTGGGTGGCGCCCAGCAGCACGGTCACCGCACCCGGGCGCGGCGCCAGGTCCATTGGATGGAGCCAGGTCTCGGCCCCGACGCGCCGGCTGATGCCCTCGAGGGTCAGCTGCATGTGTCCACTTTCATCGTCGTCTCGCCATCATGGGGTTCGCCGACCTGGCCGGCCAGCCAGGCCGCGACCTGGCTGCGCTCGGCTGCGGTCAGGTGCAGACCCAGCTTGGAGCGGCGCCACAGCACGTCGTCGGCCTGCCGGGCCCATTCCTCGTTCACCAGGTAGCGCAGTTCGCTCTCGTGCAGGCCGGGGGCCACCGCGGCGCCCAGGTCGGCCAGCGAGCGGGCCTGACCCAGCACCAGGCCGACGCGCGCGCCGTAGGCACGCGCCAGGCGGTGCGCCAGAGGGTCGGGCAGCCAGGGGCAACGCTGGCCCAGGGCCTGGAGCAGGCGTTCGAAGTCGGTGTCGGGGCGTTGCGGCGGGCCGATCCATTCGCGCAGGTCGCCACCGGGCAGGAAGGCGCCCTCGGTCCAGGCTCGGCGCGGCTCGCCGAGCATGCGGCCGATCTCGTTGGCGGCGTCCTCGGCCAGCTTGCGGAAGGTGGTGATCTTGCCGCCCCAGACACTCAGCAGCGGCGCACCGCCGCCTGGCTGCTCGTTGCTCTCCAGCAGGTAGTCACGGGTGACGGCGGAGGGGTCACCCGAGGCGTCGTCCAGCAGCGGCCGAACGCCGGTGTAGCGCCAGACCACGTCGCTGGCCCGCACCGGACGGCGGAAGTAGCGGCTGGCCTGCTCGCACAGGTAGGCCACTTCGCCTGCGCTGACGCTGGCGTCGCGCGGATCGCCGTGGATCTCCTCATCGGTGGTGCCGATCAGCGTGAACTCACGCTCGTAGGGGATGGCGAAGATGATGCGCTTGTCCGGGTTCTGGAAGATGTAGGCATGGTCGTGCTCGAAGCAGCGCGGCACGACGATGTGCGAGCCCTTGACCAGGCGCAGGCTGCGCGTGGCCAGGGTCTCGTCGGCCGCCGGGCGGGCCACGCCGCGCA
>JAFLDI010000471.1 GCA_017302485.1 Burkholderiales bacterium
GCCGACGCGGCCGCCGCTGGATCTGCGCGCGCGGCTGCGCTCGGCGTGGTGACGAGATGACAGGCGGTCAGCGCCAGACAAGCTGGGTGCTTAGGCGGCCATCACTCTGTCGGTAGATCACCAGCACTCCGTTGCTTGTGGGCAGCAGTAGAACCGGCGTAGCACCCAGGTAGGGCAAACGGGCCAGCGTGCGCACATGCGCGGCGTCGGTTTGCCCGGCCACCAGCGGCAACTCGGCCAGCCGGTAGAAGCTGCTGTCCTGGGTGTCCCAGCTGAAGAGCCGGCCGAACTGATCAGCACCCAAGGCCAGGGTCTGCGCGCTGGCACCCAGCTTCATCAGTTCGCCCCGGGCCGTCCAATCCGCACCCAGCAGCGAGCCGGCACTCAGGCGGCCCGAGCCATCGCGTGGCACGACCAGATCGCTTCCCAGGTCGGCCAGGCCCAGGTGCTTCTTCGAGGTCTGGCACAGCAGCAGGGAGCTGCTGCCCAGCGCCTGGATCTGCATCCGCCCGCTGTAGTTTCCCGCGGCACCGCAGACGCCGTTGGTGCCCGGCAGGGGATGGAGGCTGACCAAGGGTGCCAACGTCTGATCCGACGGCCGGACTTGGGCCAGTCGCCAGACGTCACCGTTCACTTCAGAGCTGGCAAAACTCAGCACGCCTGCCTGCGCCGTGGCGTCCAGGCGCCGGGCATGCCAGCCCAGAGAGCTGGTGTCGGTGGCCACCCGCAACACTGGCCCCAGCGGGACACCGCGCAAGCTGAAGGCCCGAATGAACTGGCTGTAGAGGGTCTCGAACTGGTCGTTTTGACCATCCTCGGCGATCCAGGCCAGCCACAGCGTATTGCCCACCACCGTGGCCGTGGTCCGGACTCTGTCGTAGTCGGCTTCCAGCCGGCCACTGACCAGCGCGATGGCGGCGGCATCCAACTGCGTCTGCCCGCTGGTGTCCAGCCGCAGCAGGTGACTGCCCTGGGGGGACGAGATCACGGCCAACAGGGCATCGGGCGTGGCCAGCAGCTGAACGTCGAGGACACCGCTGCTGGTCCCCAGGATGTCCTGGCTGCGATACACGGCAGTCTTGATTACCTGCCCGCGCGCATCGAGCTGGCTGACGGCCAGCCCTTCAGAATGGGGGCGACCGGGAATGTTGGTGGCGAGCACCGCGTGGCTGTCCCACACCGCTGCATCGCGCGGCTCGGTCAAGCTCTGCCCGGCCACGGACGAGCCGCTGGCACCGACCTGGATCTGGGCGCTGGTGTAGCCCAGTCCGGCGTCGAGCGCATCCATCGTCACCAGCACCTCCTCAACCTGAGGACGGGGGATGGCGCCGGGCAGATCCAGCTTTCGGCGGACCAGACCCAGGCCCGGCGCGTACCACTCGGACGAGGTGGCCGACAGCACGTCGCTGGTCGAGCCATCGCGGCTGTAGCGGGCGCGCAGCCGGATCTCGGTGTCCACGCGCACGGCCTTGACGCCGCTGCGCTGCGGCAGGGTGAGCGTGTCCTCGGACTTCACGAGGGTCCAGATGGCCACATCCATCTGGTCGTTCACCTTGTCGCCGTCCAGATCGACGCCGATATCGGTGAAGCGCTTGTCGAGCGCGACATGCCGCTCGCTGAGCCGCACCGGCGAGCTCAGCAGCACCAGCTCAAAAGGGTTCTGCGGTCCGCCATCGGTCCAGGGCATGCTGGTGCTCATCGTGACGCGGCCATTGGCCACCACCACCGGATCGGCCGTGGCCGGCCCCTGGCCCAGGTCGTTGCTGGCCTGGTCCAGCAGACGCGTGCCGCTGACGCTTTGCGTGACCGTGTTCTCGTACTCGGTGGTCGCGCCCGACTCGATCGTGCGGCCACGGTAGACGCTGACCGTGCCGTCGCGCAGCGGGCGCAGGACAGTGGCATCGTCATGCAGGGTCGCGCCAATGACCGGCGCCGTGGGCAGCAAGCCGCTGGGCGTGTCGCTGGGCGGCGTGACCGGATCAGATCCCCCGCCGCCGCCACCGCAGGCCACCACGGCGGCGCCCAGCGCAGCCGCACCCATTCGGCGCACCGCGCGCCAGTCGATCCATCGCAGCATGTCTCCCCCTGCGGTTTGTCAGGTCGTTGTGCCAACGATGATAAGGGAGGTCGCGCAGCGCCTAGACTGCTTGCATGATGCAGATCGAATTCGTCTCCGACATCGTGTGCCCCTGGTGCGCGATCGGCCTGGCCTCGCTGGACCAGGCGCTGGCCCAGGTGGGCCCCGAGATCGGCCCGGTGTCGCTGCGCTTCCAGCCCTTCGAGCTGAACCCGCAGATGCCGCCCGAGGGCGAGGAGATCGCCGAGCACCTGTCGCGCAAGTACGGCCGCACCCGCGAGGAGCTGGCCGGCGCGGCGCAGATGATCCAGCAGCGCGCTGAAGGCCTGGGCTTTCCGATGCGCACCGCCAACCGCACCCGCATCTGGAACACCTTCGACGGTCACCGCTTGCTGCACTGGGCCGGCACCGTGGGCGAGGCCCCGCAGAAGGCGCTGAAGCAGGCGCTGCTGCTGGCCTACCACCGCGACGGCCTGAACCCCGCCGACCCCGCGGTGCTGCAGGACACCGCCCATCCGCTGTGGCTGCTGACCGATCGTCTGGTGGCCCTGTCGCAACTCGACCTGGCCGGCCAGGCGCCAGGCAAGATCGCCCTGCACCAGCGCCTGAGGCCGCTGGTGGATGCGCTGCAACGTGCCCCCCAGCCACTGCAGAGCCGCCACTATGAACAGGCCCGGGTGCATCTGGAGCGGCTGGCCAACGCCTCGCTGCC
>JAFLDI010000472.1 GCA_017302485.1 Burkholderiales bacterium
TGTGGGCCAAGTCAGAAGGAATTGCCCTGCAGTCCTGCGCTGCTCGGCGCCCTCCAATGGCCGGCTCTGCCTGCCTGCCCAGCCCTTGGCGGCACGGTGGGTGTGGCGCGTTGGCCCACAGCGGCCTACGGCCGCTGTGGGCAGAGTTCAGTCCTTCAGCAGCCGCCAGCCAAACCCGATCAGGAACACCCCGGCCAGCCGCTCCAGCCAGCGGGCTGCGCGGCGGTGGGCGCGGACCTGAGCGGCCACCGCCTGGGCGAAGGCGCACAGCAGGAGGCAGTAGATCGCGGTGATGACGGCGATGGTGATGGCCATCGCGGCGAAGGTGGGCAGGCCGCGGTGCTGGGCGGGGTCAATGAAGAGCGGGAAGAAGGCCATGTAAAAGACGATGGCCTTGGGGTTGAGCAGAGTGATCAACAGGGCCTGGCGGAAGTAGTGGTGCGGCTCGATGCGTACCGGGCTGGCCGACTCGCCGTCCTTGGCGGTCAGCAGCTTCAGGCCGATCCAGGCCAGGTAGGCGGCGCCGGCCCAGCGCACCGCGTCGAAGACTGCAGGGTAGGCCGCCATCAGCGCGGCCACGCCGGCCACGGCCAGCCACAGCAGCACCTGGTCGCCGGCGATGATGCCGAAGGTGGCAGCGGCCCCGGCGCGGAAACCGCCCTTGGCGGTGCTGGTCAGCAGCGCGAAGGTGCCTGGGCCGGGCAGGGCCAGGAACAACACGATCGCGGCACAGAAGGCCGGGTAGTCGGCGATGCCCATGAAGGGGCCACTGAAGCTGGCAAGGTCCATGGCCGCAGCATACTGCGGGCGCCTGTGGACAAGGCTGTGGACCGGCCTGTGGGTAGGCCGTGGAGTGGGTGTGGAGGGCCTGTGGAGTTCAGACCGTGGCGCGCATCCAAACAATGCAGCGCTCGGCGTCCAGGCCCGGCACGGCCAGACGTTCCACGTGGAACATCTCGACGTCCGCTGGTACGGCCTGGCGCTCATCGTCGGTCAGATGCGCCTTCATGGCCGCCCAGCAGCCGCCGGGCGCGAGGCGCTCACGGGTGAGGTGGACGAAATCGACCAGCGACGCGAAGGCTCGCGAGGTGATCATTGAGAACGGTGCGGTCGACATGTCCTCGACGCGCTGGTGGACGGCCTGCAGCTGGCGCAGGCCCAACTCGGCACCGACCTGGCGGATGAACGTGGCTTTCTTGGCGACGGTGTCGACGCAGGTGATGGCCCAGTCCGGGTTGGCGATGGCCAGCACCACACCGGGCAGGCCAGCGCCGCTGCCCACGTCAAGCAGGCGCAGGTCATCGGCATGGCCCAGCGCAGCCGCCTGCTGGCGCAGCGGTTGCACCACGGCCAGGCAGTCCAGCAGGTGCTGGGTCAGCATCTGCTGCGGGTCGCGCACGGCGGTCAGGTTGTAGACCTGGTTCCAGCGGGCGATCAGGTCCAGGTAGGCGAGCAGCTGGGCGGGTGCGGCCTCGGGCAGGGTGAGGCCGAGGGCGGCGATGCCGCGCTCAAGCGCGGCGGCTTGCGGATGGCTCACGGTTGGGGGGTGTCCAAGGTGGCGGTGCGGGCCTGGCCGTCGAAGCCCTTGAATCGCTTCTTCTTCAGGTGGACCAGCAGCAGCGAGATGGCGGCGGGCGTCACGCCCGAGATGCGGGCGGCCTGACCCAGGGTCTGCGGCTTCTGCCGGGCCAGCTTCTGGCGCACCTCGTGGCTCAACGCAGTGACCTGGTTGTAGTCCAGTTCGGGCGGCAGGGTGAGGTGCTCGTAGGCCTGGGCGCGTTCGACCTCTTCCTGCTGCTTGTCGATGTAGCCGGCGTACTTGATGCCGATTTCCACCTGCTCGACCACCGCGTCGGCCAGCAGCTCGCCCAGGTCGGCGCGCAACGTTTCACGTGAAACACCGGCGTCCGGGCGGGCGGTGGCGGCGATGGTGGCGACGGTGTCGAAGGTCACGCCGGGTCGGCGCAGCAGGTCGGCCAGGTTGTACTCGCGCTCGATTGCTTTGCCCAGCAGGGGCTCGGCCGCCTCGGCCGGGAAGATGCCGGGGTGGACCCAGGTGGACTTCAGGCGTTCTGTTTCACATGAAACAGCGTCGCGCTTGCGGTTGAAGGCGTCCCAGCGGACGTTGTCCACCAGGCCCAGCTGGCGGCCCAGCTCGGTCAGGCGGGCGTCGGCGTTGTCCTCGCGCAGTTGGAGCCGGAACTCGGCGCGGCTGGTGAACATGCGGTAGGGCTCGGAGACGCCCTTGGTCACCAGGTCGTCGACCAGCACGCCCAGGTAGGCCTGGTCGCGGCGCAGGCTCAGCGTCGGGCGGCCCAGCACCTGGGCGGCGGCGTTGGCGCCCGCGAACAGGCCCTGGGCGGCAGCCTCCTCGTAGCCGGTGGTGCCGTTGATCTGGCCGGCGAAGAACAGGCCGCGGATCGCGCGGGTCTCGAAGCTGCTGCTCAGCTCGCGCGGGTCGAAATAGTCGTACTCGATCGCGTAGCCGGGCCGCAGGATGTGGGCGTTCTCCAGGCCGGTCATCGAGCGCACCGCGGCCAGCTGGATGTCAAAGGGCAGCGAGGTGGAGATGCCGTTGGGGTAGAACTCGTTCGTTGTCAGGCCCTCGGGCTCAAGGAAGATCTGGTGGCTGTCCTTGTCGGCGAAGCGGTTGATCTTGTCCTCGATGCTGGGGCAGTAGCGCGGCCCCACGCCTTCGATGATGCCGGTGAACATCGGGCTGCGGTCGAAGCCCGAGCGGATGATGGCGTGGGTGCGCTCGTTGGTGTGGGTGATCCAGCAGGGCAGCTGACGCGGGTGCATCGCGGCCGAACCCAGGAAGCTGAACACCGGCACCGCGGGGCCGGTGGGCGCCGACTCAC
>JAFLDI010000473.1 GCA_017302485.1 Burkholderiales bacterium
AACCGCTTCTACTTCAAGCTCAGCGCCCACGACGGCCGGGTGCTGCTGCAAAGCCAGGGCTTTGACGGCGGTCGCGACGCCGGCGCCTGGGTCAAGCGCCTGAAGACCGAGGGCGCCGCCGCGCTGGATGGCGCACCGGTGGCGCTGGGCGACGACGTGGCTGCGGCCGAGGTGGCGCAGGCCCTGGCTGCGCTGATCGCCGCCGAGCAGTAAGCTGCGCTCCTCACCAGGAGGAGCCCTCATGATCCGGATGCCGACCTGGCTGCGCGCTGCCGCCGCCGCCCTGACCCTGGCCGCCACCACCGCACTGGCCGCCCCACCCGAGGCCCAGCGCACCCAGGTGCCCGGCTTCTACCGCCACGCGCTGGGCGACTTCACCGTCACCGCGCTCTACGACGGCTACATCGACCTGCCGCCCACGCTGCTGCATGGCCTGCGCGCGCCGCAGATCCAGTCGCTGCTGGCACGGATGTTCATCGCCAACGAGAAGGGCGTGCAGACCGCCGTCAACGCCTATCTGGTGCACACCGGCGAACACCTGGTGCTGGTGGACGCCGGCGCCGCCAGCTGCTTCGGCCCCACGCTGGGCCAGGTCGGCGCCAACCTGCGCGCAGCCGGTGTGGACCCGGCGGACGTGGACGTGGTGCTGCTGACCCACCTGCACGCCGACCACCTGTGCGGCCTGCGCGACGCCGCCGGCCAGCCGGCCTTCCCCAAGGCCACCGTCTGGGCCGCGAAACAGGACGCCGACTTCTGGCTCAGCCAGGCCGTCGCCGACAAGGCCCCCGAGGGCATGAAGGGCTTCTTCCAGATGGCCCGCGACGGTGTGGCGCCCTACCAGGCCCAGGGCCGCTTTCGCACCTTCAACGACGGCGACGCCCTGGTCCCCGGCCTGAGCGTGGTGCCCACCCACGGCCACACGCCCGGCCACAGCTCCTTCCTGTTCAGCTCCAAGGGCCGGCAGCTGCTGGTCTGGGGCGACGTGGTGCACTCGCACGCCGTGCAGTTCGCCCACCCCGAGGTCTCATTGGAGTTCGACGTCAACCAGAAGCAGGCGATCGCCACCCGCAAGGCCCTGTTCCAGCGCGCCGCCCAGGCCGGCTGGCAGATCGCCGGCGCCCACCTGCCCTTCCCGGGGCTGGGGCGCATCCGCCAGGATGCGAAGGGCTATGCGTGGGTGCCGGTGGAGTTCGGGCCGATCCGGGTGGACCGGCCGTGAGCTGAGGGCGTCGGCCCCGATCGTGCTCATGTGACACGCTCCAACGGCAGCTCACTCAACGGCAACAGCCTCGAATCCTCAATGGCGGCCGTGCGGTGCCCGATGCCCGCCAGGTAGGCCTCCTGTTGCGCGAACGCCAGGAAGGACTGCGTGCTGCGTTGGCGGACCAGCATGACCAGGTCCCAACGCTCCGACTCGGGGCCGATCAGCCACGACCCACCCTGCGCCAGGAACTGCAGTTCACCTCCACTGTCGCGCAGGAAGGGCAGCGTGTGCCGGATGTAGCGCTCGAATGCCTCTGCGCCACTGATGGGCGCAGCGGGCGCCAGTTCAGGGTTGGCACTGTAGTCGGCCAGGCGCCGCAAGCGGAGCAGGTTCAGCATGACGATCTCGCCTGTGAGGCCGCGCATGATGAAGTCGCGGCCGGCCTGTTGTGTTGGTGCCAGATGGCGGATGGATGCGGTCACTGGCTGGCCTCCCCACTGCTGGACGCGAGCTTCAGCAGGTACGCCCGAACGTCGGGCGGCCAAGCGGCCGTGTGCTCATTCAAGCGCGCGCTGTCGTTGGCAAACAGCGCGCGCGCGGCCTCTTCAAAAGCGGGCAAGTCACCGGCCATCGCAGACATGAAGTTGTAGGCCCGCTCCTGCACCTCGCGCTGCCTGTCCCTCGCCGCGCCACGGCGGCGCGCCTCTTCGACGAGCTTGCGCAAGCTGACCGACGCACCGCCCGGCTGGGTGGCCAACCACTCCCAGTGGCGCGGAAGCAGCGTGACCTCGCGTGCCACCACCCCCATGCGCGGCCGGCCGCGCCCCCTCGGCTCGGAGGGCGCTGCCAGCGCTGCTTGGGCATCTGCCGCTGGCTCAGGCGGCGCAGGCTCCGCGAAGCGCTCGGCGAGATCGGCACTGGATCCACGCGTGTCCACGTCGATGAGCCGGCCCGAGGCATCGTCGAACACCAGCACCGGCCCTTCCGCGGGGTTGTCCAGCGCCTGGCGAACAGCCAGCACGTTCCCAAGCAAGGGGCCCGTCGCAATGCACCGATGACCGGCGAAGCTTGTGTAGGTGGGGGTGATCTTGCTCATGCGACAATATTACCCGGGTAAAACACGAATGCCAATAGATCCGGGTAAAAATTAGACGACTGGCGTCATCCCATCCCATGGATCCATCCTGGAGGTCGGACTGCGCTCCGCGCCACGTCAGACCAGCGCCGCCTTCGCCGCCCCCAGCACCGCCTTCGTCAACCCATCCAGCAACCCCGACGCCGCCCGCGCCTGGTGCCAGTACAGCGGCACCTCCAGCACCGTCCCCGGCACCAGCTCCACCAGCGTGCCGCGCCGCAGCGCGTCGGCCACCAGCGGCTGCGGGTGCATGCCCCAGCCCATGCCGGCCAGCGCGGCGGTGACGAAGGCCTGCGAGGAGGGCAGGGTGTGGCGCGGCAGCTCCACCTGGCGGTGGCACACGCGGCGGGCCCAGCGCTGCTGCAGTTCGTCCTTGGTGCTGAAGACCAGGCTGGGCGCACGGGCCAGGCTGCCGGCGCCCACGCCGTCGGCGAAGTGCCGTTGCATGAAGGCCGGGCTGGCGGCGGCCAGGTAGCGCATCGCGCCCAGCGGC
>JAFLDI010000474.1 GCA_017302485.1 Burkholderiales bacterium
AGGGCAGCAGCTGTTGCCACCAGGGCGTCGGTTCGGTGGCGGCCTGGCGTGGCGCAAACAGATGCGCCTCGATCGCCGCCCAGACCCGTGCCGACGGCGTCACGGGGGCGATGCTGCCGGCCAAGGGCAGCAGCGTGTCCTGCCAGGCGGCCACCGCGCGGCGCAGGGCCGGATGGGCCGGCAGCAGCACGTCAAAACGACGCCGTGCCGCGCCGCGCAGGGTGCCCAGCACATACTCGCAAGCCAGGCGGTCGGCCAGGCGGGGGCGGGAATAGTCCATCGTCAGGCTCCCGTCGGCTCGATCGCGCCAGTGCGTTCCAGGCAACTGCGCAAGGCCTGCAGGCCTCGGCGCAGCCAGCTCTTGACGGTGCCCAGCGGCTGGCCCAGATGACGGGCCAGCTCGGGGTGGGTCAACCCGTCATAGAAGGCCAGCGCCAGGCTCTGCTGCTGTTCGGCCCGCAGGCCACCCAGGCAGGTCCGCACGGCGCCGTCCTCGAGGGCCCGCGCCAGCAGGTCCTGCGGGCCGGGTCCGTCGCTGGGCAGGGTGTCGATCAGATCGTCGGACGCCGCGTCCGCGCCCAGGGTGCTGACCCAGGCAGGCTCGGCCTGCCGGCGGCGCAGGCTGTCGATGGCGCGGTTGCGGGCGATCGCGGTCATCCAGGTCAGGGGCTGCGCGCGCTGGGCGTCGAAGCTGGCTGCCGCGCCCCAGATCTTGACGAACACCTCCTGCAGGAGGTCCTCGGCCTGCACGCGGTCGCGGTTGATGCGCAGGATCACGCCCAGCAGCCGGCCACCCACGGCGTCGTACAGGCTGCGAAAGGCCGCGCGGTCGCCCAGCGCGACACGGGCCAGCCAGTGCGCCAGCTGGGCCTGCGCGGGTGCAGCGGAGTCGGACACATCAGCCATGGCGGGTCACCCGTGCAGCAACAGAGTGGGCGGATTCTAGGAAGGGCATCGGGAACTCCATGGTGAGGACCGGTCAGGCCCAGGGTCTTGGGCCGGCAGGCCCCGCGGGTTGGCAGGCACGAAGGGTCATTACGCAGCACCCGCCGCGGCGGATGCACGCCGTCGTGCACCCGCGTACGCAGCGGCCCCGCGGCCGGATGCGGTGTCCCTGGCCGGGCAGGGGTGATGCCCGTGCACGCATCCGCGTCCCTGGTCGGCACGTATAGCCCGCAGACCCGGCCCTGTGGCCGGGCCCCATCCACCGAACGAGGAGCCACCATGACCCTTCCCGCCCTGCGCCTTGCGCCGGTCCTTGCAGCCGCCCTGTGCGCCCTGAGCGCCCCGGCAGGCGCGTCCAGCCACCGCGAAGCGCCCTTCATCACCACCTCGCCCAAGGTGGACGGCACCGACTTCTACATGTTCACCAGCTACGAGCCCGGCCGCTCGGACTTCGTCACGCTGATCGCCAACTACCAGCCGCTGCAGGACGCCTACGGCGGCCCGAACTACTTCTCGATGGATCCGAACGCGCTGTACGAGATCCACATCGACAACAACGGCGATGCCAAGGAAGACCTGAGCTTCCAGTTCCGCTTCACCAACCAGCTCGCCGGTGGCAAGGGCGTGGCCCTGCCCGTGGGTTCCAAGAGCGTGGCCATCCCGCTGATCCAGGCGGGTCCGGTGGCGCAAGTGGCCGACGCCAACCTCAACGTGGCCCAGACCTTCACCGTCACCATGGTGCAGGGCGACCGCCGCAAGGGCACGCTGTGGAACGTCACCAACGCCGACACCGGTGCGAATGTCTTCGACAAGCCGGTCGACAACATCGGCACCAAGACGGTGGCCGACTATCCGGCCTACGCGGCCAAGCACCTGCACAACATCAACCTGCCGGGCTGCGCCACGCCCGGGCGGATGTTCGTCGGCCAGCGCGCCGAGGGCTTCGCGGTCAACCTGGGCGTGGTCTTCGACCTGGTGCATGCCCCGGCCGAGGTCATCACCGACCCGGCCTTCCTCGGCGCCGCGCCCAACCCGATCGCCGGCAAGAACGTCACCACGCTGGCGCTCGAGATCCCCAAGGCCTGCCTGACCCGCCCGGGTGAGCCGGTCATCGGCGGCTGGACCACCGCCAGCCTGCGTCAGAGCCGCGTGCTCGATGCCGAGCCCCGGAGCGGCCTGCAGCGCACCGAGCGCGTGCAGGGCGAGTGGGTGCAGGTCTCGCGCCTGGGCATGCCGCTGGTCAACGAGGTGGTCATCGGCCTGCGCGACAAGGACCGCTTCAACGGCTCGATGCCCTCGGCCGACGGCCAGTTCGCCACCTACGTGACCCACCCGACCCTGCCCAAGCTGCTGGAGATCGCGCTGGGGCTGCCCGGCATCGCCCCCAGGAACTACCCGCGCACCGACCTGACCACCACCTTCCTGAGCGGCATCGCCGGCGTCAACCGGCCGGCCAACGTCGTGCCCTCGGAGATGCTGCGGCTGAACACCGCGATCGCGCCGGTGCCCTTCGCACAGCAGAACCGCCTGGGCATCGTCGGCAACATCCTGGCCGGCGGCAACGATCTGGCCGGCTACCCGAACGGTCGTCGGCCCAAGGACGATGTGGTCGACATCTCGCTGGTGGCGATGATGGGCGGGCTGTGCATGGCCAACGGCAACACCGACGCGCTGGGCTTCGGGCCCAGGTGCAAGCCGTCGGCGGTGCCGCTGGGCGCCAACTCGTTCAAGCTGCATGACGCGGTGGACCAGGCGGTGACGAACTTCCTGCCGGGCTTCCCGTACCTCAACACGCCGACACCCGGCGCGATGTGAGGGGTCCATGACCCGGCTGGCCGCGGCGTGCGCTGGCGGCCCGCCCACCCCC
>JAFLDI010000475.1 GCA_017302485.1 Burkholderiales bacterium
TGCATCGACAGACGTTGCGATTGCCTTGGAGACGATAAAGACAAACTTGAGATCGTCGCCAAGACCCTGCAGCAAGATCAGGTCCTCAGGTAGCGCGTGCAACACAAGCTCGGCCTGCAACGAGGAGGCGCGCCAGCTCGGCCAGCAGGTGGCGCAGCCGGCGCACCGGCCATGGCTGATCGCGCAGCGGATCGGCCTCGTCGACCGGCGGGCCCTCGGCGCGCACCCAGGCCAGCAGGCGCACCAGCCACAGGTGGCGCTCGACCGCGGGCGCCGCCGCATCCGCCTGCGCCAGCAGCGCAGCCAGCCCCGTCATCAATGCAGCGCGCTGGCCTGCGCCAGTTCGAAGGGCGCGATCGGCGTGTCGAACCAGTGGGCGTCGGCGGTGATGCAGAAGAAGGTGCCCTGCATGCGTCCGCGCGGCGTGGCCAGGCGCGTCCAGCTGGTGTATTCGAACTGCTCACCGGGTTTGAGCAGCGGCTGGTGACCGACCACGGCCAGGCCGCGCACCTCCTCGGTGTGGCCGGCGCTGTCGGTGATGATCCAGTGGCGCGCCACCAGTTGCGCCGCCACATCGCCGCTGTTGCGGATGGTGATGGTGTAGGCAAAGGCCCAGGCATCGTCTGCGGCCGAGGACTGCTCGGGCAGGTACTGCGTGGCCACCGAGACGCTGAATTGCGGGGTCGACATCAGTCCATCCTAGCGCGGCTCCGTAAAATCGCGGTTTCCGCCCGTGCCAAGCCCCTTCACGCCACATCCGTCATGACCACCTACCGCATCGCGCCCAGCATCCTGTCCGCCGACTTCGCCCGCCTGGGCGAGGAGGTCAAGAACGTGCTGGCTGCAGGGGCCGACTGGATCCACTTCGACGTGATGGACAACCACTACGTGCCCAACCTGACCTTCGGGCCGATGGTCTGCCAGGCGCTGAAGAAGCACGCCATCAAGCCCGACGGCACGCCGGCGCCGATCGACGTGCACCTGATGGTGCAGCCGGTGGACGCCCTGGCGCTGGAGTTTGCCAAGGCAGGCGCCGACATCATCACCTTCCACCCCGATGCCTCCACGCATGTGGACCGCACGCTGCAGCTGATCCAGGGCGCGGGCTGCCAGGCCGGTCTGGTGTTCAACCCGGCGATGCCGATCGACGTGCTGGAGTGGACGATTGACAAGCTCGACGTCATCCTGCTGATGAGCGTGAACCCCGGATTCGGCGGCCAGAGCTTCATCGAGC
The DNA here is from genome assembly GCA_017302485.1 of Burkholderiales bacterium. Lineage (GTDB taxonomy): Bacteria > Pseudomonadota > Gammaproteobacteria > Burkholderiales > Burkholderiaceae_C > Ideonella. Next base: position 1,235 of record JAFLDI010000475.1, read on the forward strand.
ACACGCTGCGCAAGGCCGAGCAGGTGCGCAAGCTGATCGACGCTGAACGAGCCAGGTCGGGCCGCGACATCCGCCTGGAGATCGACGGCGGCGTCAAGGGCGACAACATCCGCCGCATTGCCGATGCCGGCGCCGACACCTTCGTGGCCGGCAGCGCGATCTTCGGCAAGCCCGACTACAAGGCGGTGATCGACGAGATGCGCACCGCTCTCTCGCGCTGAGCCCTGCCTTGGCCGACTTCCCGCTCGACGCCCTGCCGGGCCACTACATCCGGCGCCTGCAGCAGATCGCGGTGGCGGTCTTCCTGGAGGAGACGGCCGAGTTCGGCATCACGCCGGTGCAGTTCGCTGCGCTGCAGGCGGTGCAGCAGCAGCCCGGGCTGGACCAGCGCAGCCTGGCGCGCACGATCGGTTACGACACCTCCACCATCGGCGGCGTGGTCGACCGCCTGGAGAAGCGCGGCCTGCTGCAGCGTCAGGCCTCGCCCAGCGACCGCCGCGTGCGCCAGCTGGTGCTGACGGCCGAGGGCCAGCGCGTGCTGACGCTGATCATCGCGCCGATGCAGCGCGCCCAGCACCGCATGCTGGCCCCGCTGCCCGAGGACCAGCGCGCCGAGTTCCTGCGCATGCTGGTGGCCCTGGTGCAGGGCAACAACGAGCTGGCCCGGGCGCCGGGCGAGCTGGGCTGACGGCCCGGGCTCAGTCCACCGGGTCCAGCCGCACCAGCACGGCGTCGTAGTACCCGGTACCGGGCGCTCGGGCGCGGGCCATGATCTGGCCGGCGTTGTTGATCGACTCGGCGGTGGTGAGGTGCCACAGCGCCTGGTCCTGCGGCTGCAGCAGGGACTGCAGGTTGTGCATCCGGCCGTTGCGCACCAGCAAGGCACGGGTGCGCCAGGGATGGTCCAGGTCGCCAAAGGTCGATTCACCCACCACATCACCGCGGTCGTTCAGGCCCAGCGCCCGGGCATCGTCTCCACCCAGCGTGCCCAGGTCGACGACACCGGAATCGGTGAACCGCACCGCGCGCTGGGCCGTGGCCGAGACGTCGGCGACGCCGACGACCTCGCCGTGCCGATTGATCGCCGTGGCGTGGCTGGCCAGGCCGGGCACCAGCGTGCCCAGGTCCTGCATGCCGGCGCCGTCGTGGCGGAAGGCGCGGTAGGTGCCACTGGCGTCGGTGGCCGCGCCGACGATGACGCCCGCGCGGTTGATGGCCGCCGCGTAGGACGCGCCGCCGCCCAGCGAGCCGAGCTCGCTGGGCCGGCCAGCGCGCGACCAGCGCAGTGCGACCTGTTGGTCATGGCGCCAGGCGGCGCCGACATGCACGCCCGCCAGGTTGCCCGCGTGCACCGAGGCATAGCGGCCGGGGGACTTCAAGGGGGTTGGCGTGACGTCCGTCCAGACCACGGGAATCAGCTCGCCATCGGCCTGTCCGGACCAGCCCAGGACCCTGCCCTGGGGATCGATGCCGTAGGCATTGCCCCAGGCGCCGCCCAGGTTGTCCAGCACCGTCTTGACGCCGTTGCGCAGCACGAAGGCATGGGTGCTGTTGCCACCCACCCAGACGGTGCCCCCCACATCGCCTGCCTCGTTGATGT
>JAFLDI010000476.1 GCA_017302485.1 Burkholderiales bacterium
GCCGAGCCGTCGGCGATGCGCGGCAGCCAATCGGCCTGCACGGCATCGGGCGCCGCGGCCAGCAGGGCCGGGGCCACCAGCGCGCCATGCACCAGCGGGGCGTTGACCAGGCCGCGGCCCAGTTCCTCCATCACCACCATCGCCTCGACCGGGCCGAAGCCCATGCCACCCAGCGCCTCTGGCACGGCCAGTCCGGTCAGGCCCAGCTCGGCCAGTTCGGCGTACACGGCACGCGTCGCGCCTCCCGCCTTGGCCAGCGCGTGGCGGCGATCGAACGAGAAGCCCTTGTCGACCCAGCGGGCCACGGCCTCGCGCAGCGCGTTCTGGTCGTCGGTGAAATCGAAGTCCATGGCGATGATTCCTTCAGGCGCCGAGCACGGTGGCTGACACGATGTTGCGCTGCACCTCGTTGCTGCCGCCGTAGATCGTGGTCTTGCGGGTGTTGAAGTAGACGCTGGCCAGCGGCGCGCAGTGCGCGGCGCCGACGTGGTCGCCCTGCCAGCCGGCCTCCATCGCCTCGTGGATGAAGGGCAGGCTGAAAGGGCCGGCAGCCAGCATCATCAGCTCGGTGTAGCGCTGCTGGATCTCGCTGCCGCGGATCTTCAGCAGGCCGGCGATGTCCAGGCTCTGCTTGCCGCTCTTCTCGGCAGACAGCACGCGCAGCACCAGCATCTCCAGCGCCACGATGTCGACCTCCAGCAGCGCGATCTGGTCACGCAGCCGTCCGTCGTCGTAGACGCCTTCGGCCCTGGCGATGCGCTTGAGCCGCTCCAGCTCGCGCTTGGCGCGGTTGACGTCGGCGATGTTGGTGCGCTCATGCGCCAGCAGGTGCTTGGCGTAGGTCCAGCCCTTGTTCTCCTCGCCGATCAGGTTCTCGGCGGGCACCTTCACGTTGTCGAAGAAGACCTCGTTGACCTCGTGCTCGCCGTCGAGCGTGATGATCGGCCGCACCGATACCCCGGGGCTCTTCATGTCGACCAGCAGGAAGCTGATGCCGGTCTGCGGTTTGCCCTCGGTGCTGGTGCGCACCAGACAGAAGATCCAGTCACCGTGCTGGCCCAAGGTGGTCCAGGTCTTCTGGCCGTTGACCAGATAGTGATCTCCTTGCCGCTCGGCACGCGTCTTTACCGACGCCAGGTCCGAGCCCGAGCCCGGCTCGGAGTAGCCCTGGCTCCACCACACGTCACCGCTGGCGATGCCGGGCAGGAAGCGCTGCTGCTGTTCGGGCGTGCCGAAAGCCATGATCACCGGCGCCACCATCACCGGTCCGAAGGGCACGATCCGCGGCGCGCCGGCCAGTGCGCACTCTTCTTCGAACAGGTGCTTCTGCACGGCATTCCAGCCGGGGCCGCCGAACTGCCTGGGCCAGCCGTAGCCCAGCCAACCCTGGGCGCCCAGGATGCGGGCCCAGCGCTGCAGGTCGTCCTTGGACAGGCGCAGCGCATTCAGGACCTTGTGCCGGATGTCGTCAGGCAGGTGGCTGGCCACCCAGTCGCGCACCATCTGCCGAAAGCCCAGTTCCTCGGGCGTGAAGTTGAGGTCCATCGCAGGTCTCCAGTTCAGTCTGGGTTTTTAGCACGATCGTTCGATTTGATCTTGTCTCGCCTGTGACAACGGCAGGGGCGGGTTTGCCCGCGGTGGACTCAAGTCGGCCCCCGCGGCGCCGACAAGCACACAGGTGGCGTACCGAGCGCCCCACCCACCCAGGAGCCGACCCATGCCGATGAGCGACAAGTACTTTGCCAACCCCGCAGCCTTGCCGTCGATGCCGGAGGTGGCCCACCGCCTGCTGCAGTCTTTCGAGCGCGAGGACCTGGGCATGCAGCAACTGGCCGATCTGATCGCTCAGGACCAGGGCCTTTCGGTCAAGCTGTTGCGCCTGGCCAACTCGGCCCGCTACAGCCCACGCCATGCGATCGCCACCCTCAAGGACGCGGCCATGGTGATCGGCCTGGGCAGCCTGCGCGACATGGCGTTGGCCGCTTGCGTGGCCGGGGCCTTTCCCAAGGTCGAGGGCTTTGACCGCCTCAAGTTCTGGCGCCAATGCCTGGCCACAGCCGGCCATGCCCGACTGCTGGCGCCGTCCAGCGATGTCGATCCCGACACCGCGTACCTGGCCGGGCTGGTGATGCGCACCGGCGAGCTGCTGATGCTGATGTCCGACCCCGAGGCGGTGGCCCTGGCCGAGTCGCGCGCCCTGACCCCCGACAGCCTGCTTGATCACGAGCGCCAACTGATGCACTGCACCCACCTGGAGGTGACGGCCGAGCTGGCGCGCCGCTGGAGGTTCCCGGACACCCTGGTCCACGGGCTGCGCGCCGCCGAGGATCCGCTGGCGGTGAAGCCCTTCTCGCGCCTGGGCGCCGTACTGCGCCTGGCCAGCGTGATGGCGGAGGCCGGCGAGAGCGGCCTGCCGCCACTGACCACCGCGGTCGAGACGCAGGGCGCGCTGATCGAGCACCTGCACCTGGACCTGGAGTGGCTGGGCCACCGCATGGCGCCGCATGACACGCTGACCAACGGCGTGGAGCAGTTGCTCCACTGAGCGCCGCCGGGGTCAGAGCCCCGCGTCGATCAGCGCCAATTGGTCGCGCGCGTACTGCTGGTCCCCGGGATCGGTGAGGCGCTGGGCCCGCTCGGCCATCGCAGCGCGCGCCTGCTGCGCTGCGCCACGGTCCTGGGCCGCCAGGGCCGCAAACGCCATGGCCTGCCAGGCGAAGCAGACCTCGAAGTCGTCACCGCCATGTGCCTGGCAGGC
>JAFLDI010000477.1 GCA_017302485.1 Burkholderiales bacterium
AGCAGGCGGGCGAAGGCCTCGGAGCGCACGGTGGCACGGGCCTGGGCGTCGTCCAGGCCGGTCAGCAGCTCACCCAGCAGGCGCGCCAGCTCGGCGGTGTCGCTGTGACCGCTCTGGCTGGGGCGCAGCTGGCGGATCGAGCCGTTGTGCATCAGCCAGAGGCCCGGCCGCACCAGGAACGGGTGGGTCATGGCCAGGTTCACCGCGCCCACCGTGGCCTGTCTCAGATGCAGCAAGGCCGGTTGGCTGTCGGGCAGTGCCTGCAGGTGATCCAGCAGGTCATCCAGCCGCATGCCCTGCTGGGCGCGGGGGTCGCCGCCCGCGTCCCAGGTGATCACGCCCCAGCCATGGGGGTTGCGGCGCCAGGCGTTCTCGACGAAGGCGGGGCAGACCGGGCGGCCGGCAGGCTTGTGGATGATCAGGCACATCGGGCGACAACGCGTGAGGGGGCGAATCGGTTGATGCAAGTCGCGTTCCCGGGGAATTCGGCGCGCCCCGGCCCGACTTGAGCCCGGCTTGGCCCCGGTCGCACGCCGATCACGAAAAAGGCGTCCAATACGCCCCCGGGCTGCTTCGGTGGGCCCGACAAGGAGACCCTGTTGACCCTGCAAGACCGCATCGACGCCTGGCGTGACGACCAACTGGTCGGCATGCGCCGCGGTATCGAGAAGGAAAGCCTGCGCACCACCCCCGACGGCGGCCTGGCGATGACGCCGCACCCGGTGGCGCTGGGTTCGGCGCTGACCCACCCGCACGTCACCACCGACTTCAGCGAGTCGCAACTGGAGCTGGTCACCGGCGCCTTCACCCGTGTCGAGGACACCTTTGCGCAGCTCGGCGAGCTGCACCAGGTGGTGGCCCAGGCGATCGGCGACGAGCGCATGTGGGTCTCCAGCATGCCCTGCTGCCTGCCCAGCGAGGAGGCCATCCCGCTGGGCCAGTACGGTGCCTCGCACATCGGCCGCGCGAAGACGGTCTACCGCCAGGGCCTGTCGCACCGCTACGGGCGGCGCATGCAGACCATCTCGGGCATCCACTACAACTGGTCGCTGCCCGGGCTGGGCAACGACGAGTACTTCCACCTGATCCGCAATTTCCGCCGCGACAGCTTCCTGCTGCTGTGGCTGTTTGGCGCGTCACCGGCGGTGTGCGCCAGCTTTGTCGACGGCCTGCCGCACGGCCTGGCGCCGCTGGGCGCGGGGACGCTGCACCTGCCGCACGCCACCTCGCTGCGCATGGGCCGGCTGGGCTACCAGAGCGAGGCCCAGGCCTCGCTGGCGGTCAGCTACAACGGGCTGGACGGCTACGGCGCCACGCTGGAAGACGCGATGACCCGCATCTGGCCGGCCTACGAGGCGATCGGCCTGCGCGATGAACAAGGCGGCTGGCGTCAGCTCAGCACCCACCTGCTGCAGATCGAGAACGAGTTCTACGGCACCATCCGCCCCAAGCGCACCATTCACTCCGGCGAGCGGCCGCTGCATGCGCTGCGCCAGCGCGGCGTCGAGTACGTCGAGGTGCGCTGCATGGACCTCGACCCCTTCGAGCCGCTGGGCATCGCCCCCGACACCGCCCGCGTGATCGACCTGTTCCTGCTGCACTGCCTGGCCAGCGACAGCCCGCCCGACAGCCCGCAGGAGATCGCCGCGCTCAGCGAGAACCAGCAGCGCGTGGCTGCCCGCGGCCGCGAGCCCGGTCTGCGCCTGACGCGCGGCGGTGCCGAGGTGGTGCTGGTCGAGTGGGCCGCCGAGCTGCTGGAGGGTTGTGAACCCATCGCCCGCCGCCTCGACGCGGCACTCGGCGGTCAGGCCTACCGCCACGCATTGGCCACCGCGCAGTCGCGCCTGATGCAGCCCGAGACGCTGCCCTCGGCCCGCGTGCTGCGTGAAGCCGGCGACACCTGGCGCGGCGAGTACACCGCGATGATCGCCGCACTGTCGCAGGCCACCCGGCGCGAACTGCTGGCGCGGCCGCTGTCCACCGAGCGTCGCTTGCACTGGGCGGCGCTGGCCGACCGCTCGCTGCGTGACCAGGCCCAGGTCGAGGCGCAGCAGCAGGGCAGTTTCGAGGACTTCGTGAAGGACTACCTGGACGCCGGCCGCCTGCTGGCCTGAGACGCCGGGTCAGCCCTTCTTGGCCACCAGCGTCAGGATGTCGTAGCTGGCCACCAGCTCACCCGCCTGGTTCGTGACCTCCACGTCCCAGGCCACCACGCCCTGGCCGCGGCCCTGCGCATCGACCTTCATGCGGTCGATCTTGCGCTTGGCGGTCAGGCGGGCCTGGATGGTGTCGCCGATCGCCACCGGCTTGACGAAGCGCAGCGTGTCCAGGCCGTAGTTGGCCAGCACCGGGCCCGGCGCCGGGCTGACGAAGAGGCCAGCCGCCGCCGACAGCACGAAGTAGCCATGGGCGATGCGCTGGCCGAAGGCGGTGTCCTTGGCGGCGATCTCGTCGAAGTGCATGTAGAAGTAGTCGCCCGAGATGCCGCCGAAGTTGACGATGTCGGCTTCGCTGACCGTGCGGCGATGCGTCAGCAGGCTCTCGCCGATCTGCAGTTCCTCGAAGTGGCGGCGGAAGGGGTGGACCTCGGTCTCGATGCGGGCAGCGCCGCGCACGTACTCGCCGGTCACCGCGGCCAGCATGCTGGGTGAGCCCTGCAGTGCGGCGCGCTGCAGGTAGTGCTTGACGGCGCGCGTGCCGCCCAGCTCCTCGCCGCCACCGGCACGGCCGGGGCCGCCGTGCTTGAGCATCGGCAGTGGGCTTCCGTGGCCGGTGGATTCG
>JAFLDI010000478.1 GCA_017302485.1 Burkholderiales bacterium
GGCCGCGCTGCGCGAGCTGCACGAAGAGGTTGGCCTGGCGCTGCCACCTGATGCCGTGCTGGGCCGCCTGGACGACTACGCCACCCGCAGCGGCTATGTCATCACGCCTGTGCTGGTGTGGGCCGGGGCGGCGCGCCAGGCGCAGGGCGATCCGGCCGAGGTGGCCAGCCTGCACCGCATCCCGGTGGCCGAGCTGCTGCGTCCGGATGCGCCGCTGCTCAACCAGACCCCGCATGGCGAACACCCGGCGCTGCGCATGCCGATCGGCGACAGCTGGATCGCCGCGCCCACCGGCGCCTTCCTCTACCAGTTCGCCCAGTGGTGCCTGCGTGGCGAGGCCACGCGCGTGGCCCACTTCGACCAGCCGCGCTTTGCCTGGCAATAGCGTTGAACTGCCGCCCAGCGCTGCCACAATGCAGGCCCGTCCGTCCCGTTCCCGCACGCCATGACCACCCTCGGAACCCCCCTGTCTCCTTCGGCCACCCGCGTCATGCTGCTGGGCAGCGGTGAGCTGGGCAAGGAAGTGCTTCTGGCGCTGCAGCGCCTGGGGGTCGAGACCATTGCCGTCGACCGCTACGAGAACGCACCGGGCCAGCAGGTGGCCCACCACACCCGCACGATCACGATGAGCGACCCGGCGCAGTTGCGTGCGCTGATCGAGGCCGAGCGGCCGATGCTGGTGGTGCCCGAGATCGAGGCCATCGCCACCCAGGAACTGGAGAAGCTCGAGGCCGAGGGCCTGGTGCGCGTCATCCCCACCGCCCGCGCTGCGCGCCTGACGATGGACCGCGAGGGCATCCGCCGCCTGGCTGCCGAAACCCTGCGCCTGCCCACCAGTCCCTACCGCTTCTGCGACTCGCTGGCCGAGCTGCAGGCGGCAATCGACGGCAGCGACGGCCAGCCGGCGATCGGCTACCCCTGCGTGGTCAAGCCGGTGATGAGCAGCTCGGGCAAGGGCCAGAGCAAGATCGACGCGCCGGCCGACGTGGCCGCAGCCTGGGACTACGCGATGGCCGGCGGCCGCGTGGCCAAGGGGCGCGTCATCGTCGAGGGCTTCATCGATTTCGACTTCGAGATCACGCTGCTCACCGTGCGCGCGATGAACGCTGCGGGCGGCATCGACACCCATTTCTGCGAACCCGTGGGCCACAAGCAGGTGGCCGGCGACTATGTCGAGAGCTGGCAGCCGCAGCGCATGAGCGAGGCGGCGCTGGAGCGGGCACGCCTGATCGCCGAGATGGTCACTGCTGACCTGGGCGGCCTGGGCCTGTTCGGTGTGGAGTTGTTCGTCAAGGGCGACCAGGTCTGGTTCAGCGAGGTCAGCCCGCGTCCGCACGACACCGGCCTGGTGACGCTGGTCACGCAGTGGCAGAGCGAGTTCGAATTGCACGCCCGCGCCATCCTGGGCCTGCCGGTCGACACCTCGATGAAGAGCCCCGGCGCCAGCGCCGTGATCTACGGCGGCGTCGACGCGGTGGGCATCGTGTTCGACGGTGTGGCTGACGCGCTGGCCGTGCCGAACTCCGAGCTGCGCCTCTTCGGCAAGCCCGAAAGCTTCGTCAAGCGCCGCATGGGCGTGGCGCTGGTGCGTGACGGGGACACCGAGATCGCCCGCGCGCAGGCCCGGCTGGCTGCGAGCAAGGTGCGGCCGCGAAGCGCCTGACGCGCTGGGCGGAGCCCGGCCCAGGGGGCGCTCAGTGCGTCCACTCCCAGCTCAATCCGATCAGATCGACGCTGTCGTTGGGCCGCTGGATGTCGGCATTGCTGACATGCCGGTACACCAGTCCAAGGCGCCAGCGGGCATCCTCGGGCTCCAGGTGAAGACCGAGCTGGTCCGTGAACTGCCACACCGTGCTCTTGCGGCGTCGCCCGATCGCGGGCTCGCTCAGCAGGGTGGCTCCAATGCCCAGATGCACGCCGCCGTGCAGCCCGAAGCCCATGGGCGCACGCCAGCGCAACAGGGGCAGCAGGGTCAGGTCGTCCGCATGCCGCGCGCCCGGGACCGCGCCATGCGACTGCCAGTGGGTCCAGCTCAGCAGCGGCTGCCAGTGCAGAGCCTGGCCGGCCACCCTGGCCCGCACGGGACAGTCCCACCAGGAGCCGCCCACCCGCCAGGTGCGGAGCTCGCCGTCACGGCCGGCCTCCAGGGACAGACGCGGTCCTGGCTGGCAGCGGGGCCACTCGCCGCCGGATTCGTGGACCACCCAGGCCCAGCCCGCCAGGCTGCCCGAGATGGCCAGGTGGCGCAGCACATCGTCCGCGGCTGCCCAGCCGGGCGCGCCGACCGCCAGCAGCGCCAGGGCCGCCAGCCGTGGGGTCGGACGCCGCTTCCGGGCACAATCGAACCGTTGATACAGGGATGGGACGACGCACATGTCTGCGAAGGTCTCGTGGGTCTGGAGCGCCGATGGCGCGACCACCGACGAAGCATGCGCGGCATTGTGGGCACGGTTCGTGACAGGCTGTCATGCACTGCGCAGACGCGACGGGCCGCATGCGCCGCGTTGGATCGGTGCGAGTGGACCTGCGTCGCCACGAGGCCTTTTCCGACGGTCGACAGACTTCAATCACATGGGAGCCAGACATGACCTTTCCGAGACACCTCGCACAGTGCGTTCTGATGTCATCTGCCGTGGCCGGCCTGATGGCCTGCGGCGGTGGTGGTGGGGGTGGCAGTGAGCCACCGCCGGCGGCCGACCTGCTGGCCATCACCGATGCCAACGCCGACGCGGTGGCCC
>JAFLDI010000479.1 GCA_017302485.1 Burkholderiales bacterium
GGCGGGCGGCTCGCTGGGGCTGCTGGCCTACCTGCTGTGGCGCCGCCGTTAGGCCGGCAGTTTCAGCAGCTCGAACGGCCCGCGGCCGGCCGCTGCGGTGATCAGGCCCAGCACCCGCGCCGGCTCGGCGCCCAGCATCTCCCAGCCGAAGCGCCAGCTCCAGTTGTGATCGCCCAGGCTGCCCGGCAGATTCATGCGGTGCTCGGGTCCCAGACCCAGCACGTCCTGCAGCGGAAACACCGCCAGGTTGGACACCGAGTTGGCGGCGGCGCGGATCATGCCCCAGTGGATGTCGTGCCCGCCGCAGGCCATGTAGCAGCAGGCGTACTCGCGCTCGCGCGGCGTGGCCGTGGCCCACCAGCCGCGCACCGTGTCGTTGTCGTGGGTGCCGGTGTAGACCACGGTGTTGGGGTCGTAGTTGTGCGGCAGGAACTCGTGCGTGCCGTCGTCGCCAAAGGCGAACTGCACGATCTTCATGCGCGGAAAGCCGGTGGCCTCGAGCAGCTCGATCACGTCGGGCGTCACCAGGCCCAGGTCCTCGGCAACGATCGGCAGCGGGCCCAGCGCGCGCTCGATGGCCTCAAACAGCGCCTGGCCCGGCCCGGGCTTCCAGGTGCCCTCCACTGCGGTGGGGCAGCTGACCGGGATCTCGTAGTAGCCGGCAAAGCCGCGGAAATGGTCGATGCGGAACACGTCGGCCTGGTCCATCGCGCGGCGGATGCGCGCGCACCACCACGCGAAGTCCTCCTTCTTCATCTTGTCCCAGCGGTACAGCGGATTGCCCCAGCGCTGGCCGAATTCGCTGAACACATCGGGCGGCACGCCGGCCACCACGGTGGGCTGGCACTGCTCGTCCAGGAAGTACAGCTCAGGCCGGGCCCAGCAGTCGGCGCTGTGGTGCGCGATGAAGATCGGCAGGTCGCCCATCAGGTGCACATCGCGCGCATTGGCGTAGGCCTTGAGCGCCGCGGCCTGGGTGTCGAAGCACCACTGCACCCAGGCCCAGAAGGCGATCTCGGCGGCGTGCTGTGCCCGTGCGGCGGCCAGCGGTTTCTTCAGCCGACGGCGCAGGCCGTCGTCCCAGGTCCACCAGGGCTGGCCGCCGTGCGCGGTCTCCAGCGCCATGAACAGCGTGTAGTCGTCCAGCCAGTGGGCCTGGGCGGCCTGCCACTGGGCCAGCGCAGCGCGGTCGCTGGCCAGCGCGTGGCGCTCGAAACCGGCGAAGGCCTCGCGCAGGCGGTCCATGCGCCAGGGTACGATGCGGCCGAAGTCGACGCGGCTGGCGTCGAAGTCGGGCACAGTGTCCGGGCGCAGCCAGCCGCGCTCCACCAGCGGTTCCAGCGCCACCATCAGCGGGCTGCCGGCGAAGGCCGAGACGCTCTGGTAGGGCGAATTGCCCGGGCCGATCGGTGTGGTGGGCAGCCACTGCCACAGGCGCTGGCCGGCGCTGGCCAGCCAGTCGACGAAGCGGTAGGCGTCGGGGCCGAAGTCGCCAATGCCGTGCGGGCCCGGCAGCGAAGTCACATGCAGCAGCACGCCGCTGGCGCGTTGGTTCAGGTCCATGGGTCGTGTGTCTCCGTCAATCGAGGCTGCGCAGCACGACCAGCGCATGCGCAGGCACCATCAGCGGCGCGCCGCGCGCGGGTTCGAGCCCGCGCAGCAGTTCGCCGGAAGAGTCCAGCGCCACCTGCCAGCGCCCGGGGGGCAGCGAGAAGCGGGTGGGCAGGATGTCGGGGTTGAAGGCCAGCATCAGCCGGCGCTCCTCGGGCGGCGCATCGGCGCCGGGCAGGATCTTGCAGGCGAAGGCGTGGCTGTGGCTGTCGTGCCAGTCGGCCACCTGCATCTCCTGGCCATTGGGCGTGAACCACATCAGGCTGCGCTCGCCGGCGGCGGCCGGTGCGTGCTGGAACCAGCGGTCGTGGTGCAGCGCGGGCTCGCTGCGGCGCAGCGCCACCAGATCGGCCACGTACTGGGTCAGCGCGTCGTCGGCGGCGTCCCAGTCGTGCCAGGTCAGTGCGTTGTCCTGGCAGTAGGCGTTGTTGTTGCCCTGCTGGCTGTGGCCCAGTTCATCGCCGGCCAGCAACTGCGGGCTTCCCTGGGCGCACAGCAAGGTCGCCAGCAGCGCACGCCGCCACCGGCCCCGGCGCTCCAGGATCGCGGCCTCGGCGGTCGGGCCTTCATGGCCCCCGTTGGCGCTGAGGTTGTGGTTGTGGCCGTCGCGGTTGCCCTCGCCGTTGGCCTGGTTGTGTTTGTTGCGGTAGGACGTCAGGTCCGCCAGCGTGAAGCCGTCGTGTGCGGTAATCAGGTTGATACCGGCGGTCGGGCCCCTCCCGCCGGGCTGGAACACATCGCTGGAGCCGGCCAGCCGGCGGGCGATCAGGCCCCGGGTGCAGCCGTGCCCGAGCCACCAGGCGCGCGCCGTGTCGCGGAACTGGTCGTTCCATTCCTGCCAGCGGGGCCCGAAGGCGCCCAGACGGTAGCCGTCGGTGCCCAGATCCCAGGGTTCCGCGATCAGACGCACCCCGGCCAGGACCGGGTCCTGCGCGATCGCGGCGAACAGGGGCGCGCGGCTCTGGAAGCCGCCGCCAGCGGCCGGATCCCGGCCCAGGGCTACGGCCAGGTCGAAGCGGAAGCCATCGACCCCGTAGGCCTGTACCCACCACCGCAGGCTGTCCATGATCAGTTGCACCACGGCCGGATCGCCCATGTTGAAGGTATTGCCACAGCCGCTGGGGTTGAGGTGGCGCCCTTGCGAATCCAGCCTGTACCAGGCGGCATTCGACAGGCCGCGCCAGCACAA
>JAFLDI010000048.1 GCA_017302485.1 Burkholderiales bacterium
CCTGTGGTGGCTCTACATCAGCATGCACGACTTCGGCGGTCTGCCTGCACCCTTGGCGGCGGCCTCGGTGCTGCTGCTCTCGCTGGCCCTGTCGCTGTACCTGGCGGTGGCGATGGCGGCCTGGGCGCGTTGGCGCAGTGGCCGGCCGCTGACCGACGCGCTGGGCTTTGCCGGCCTGTGGCTGCTGGCCGAGCTGGCGCGGGCGCAGGTGCTCACGGGCTTTCCGTGGATCGCCTCGGGCTACGCCCATGCCGACGGCCTGCTGGCGAGGCTGGCGCCCTGGGGAGGGGTCTATGCCATGGGGGCGTTGTCCGCGCTGCTGGCTGCGCTGTTGGTGCTGGGGCAGGGGAGCCCGGCACGCCTCAACCGCCTGCTGGCGGTGGCGCTGCTGGGCGGGCTGTACCTGCTGCCCCAGCAGTTCACCGAGCCGGCGGGCGAGCTGTCGGTCAGCCTGCTGCAGCCGGCGGTGCCGCAGGACCTCAAATTCGACCCCGAGCGCCTGGGCGCCAACATGCAGGCGCTGCAGCAGCAGTTGCACGCGGCCCGCGGCGCGCTGGTGGTGACGCCCGAGTCGGTGCTGCCCGTGCCGCGTGACCTGCTGGACGAGGGCTACTGGGCGGCACTGACCGCGCCGTTCCGGCAAGGCGATCGGGCGGCACTGGTGGGTACTTTCGTGGGCAATGAGCGCGACGGCTATGTCAATGCCATGGTTGGCGTGCAGGCCGGCGCCGGGCCCGATTACGAATACGGCAAGCGCCACCTGTTGCCGTTCGGCGAGTACATCCCGCCGGGCTTTCGCTGGTTCGTCGAGCTGATGAACATCCCGCTGGGCGACCAGGCCAGCGGCAGCAACGGCGCGTCGTTCGCCTTCGGTGGCCAGCGGCTGCGACCGCTGATCTGCTACGAGGACCTGTTCGGCGAGGACTTCGCCGACGCGGTGGTCGGCCCCCAGGCGGCCACGGTGCTGGTCAATGCCAGCAACCTGGCCTGGTTCGGCCGCTGGATGGTGCAGGACCAGCACCTGCAGTTCTCGCGCCTGCGCGCGCTGGAGTTCCAGCGTCCGCTGGTGCGGGCCACCAACACCGGCGCCACGGCGGTGATCGACCACCGCGGCGTGGTCACCCACCGCCTGCCGGCCTGGCAGGAGGGCACGCTGGAGGCCACCGTGCAGGGCCGCCGCGGTGACACGCCCTATGCCGGCTGGCTGGCGGCGTGGGGGCTGTGGCCGCTGTGGGCGCTGGTGGCGGCGCTGCTGCTGCCGATGCTGGCCGTGCGGCGCCGGGTGGCCCCGTAGAATCAAGGGTTTCCCCATCATGATGGACACCGTGCGCCCGCCGCGCACGGTGCGCGACTGGCCGATGCTCACCTTCCAGCAACTGATCCTCCGCCTCCAGGACTACTGGGACGCCCAGGGCTGCGCCCTGCTGCAACCGTACGACATGGAAGTGGGTGCGGGCACCAGCCACACCGCCACCTTCCTGCGCGCCCTGGGCCCGGAGCCCTGGAAGGCCGCCTATGTGCAGCCCAGCCGCCGCCCCAAGGACGGCCGCTACGGTCAGAACCCCAACCGCCTGCAGCACTACTACCAGTACCAGGTGGTGCTCAAGCCGGCGCCGGCCAACATCCTGGAGCTCTACCTGGGCAGCCTGGAGGCGCTGGGTTTCGACCTCAAGAAGAACGACGTGCGCTTCGTCGAGGACGACTGGGAGAACCCCACGCTGGGCGCCTGGGGCCTGGGCTGGGAGGTCTGGCTCAATGGCATGGAGGTGACCCAGTTCACCTATTTCCAGCAGGTCGGCGGCATCGACTGCAAGCCCATCACCGGCGAGATCACCTACGGCCTGGAGCGTCTGGCCATGTACCTGCAGGGCGTGGAGAACGTCTATGACCTGCAGTACGCCCCGGGCGTGCGCTACGGCGACGTGTTCCTGCAGAACGAGATCGAGCAGAGCACCTACAACTTCGAGCACAGCAACGTCGAGTTCCTGCTGCACGCCTTCGGCGCGCACGAGGGCAACGCCCAGCAGCTGATGCAGGCGCAGCTGGCGCTGCCGGCCTACGAGCAGGTGCTCAAGGCGGCCCACACCTTCAACCTGCTGGATGCCCGCGGCGCGATCAGCGTCACCGAGCGGGCGGCCTACATCGGCCGCATCCGCAACCTGGCCCGCAGCGTGGCGGCCAGCTACCTCGACAGCCGCGCCCGCCTGGGCTTCCCGATGGCCCCCAAGGCCTGGGCCGACGAGGTCATCGCCGAACTGCAAGCCAAAGCCGAGAAGGCTGCCAAGAAAGAAGCGGCCTGAACACCATGAGCGTCTCCAATCTTCTCGTTGAACTCTTCGTCGAAGAACTGCCGCCCAAGGCCCTGAAGAAGCTGGGCGAGGCTTTTTCCTCGGTCCTGGCCGGCAGCCTGAAGGCCCAGGGTCTGGCGGCGGCCGATGCGGCGGTCACCTCGTTCGCGTCGCCGCGTCGCCTGGCGGTGCAGGTCGCCGGCGTGGCCAGCCAGGCCGCCGACAAGGCCCAGCAGCTCAAGCTGATGCCGGTGGCGGTGGCGCTCACCGCCGACGGCCAACCCACGCCCGCGCTGCTGAAGAAGCTGGCCGCGGTGGGCGCCGACGCGTCGGTGGTGCCGCAGCTCAAGCGTCTGCCCGACGGCAAGGCCGAGGCGCTGTTCCTCGACAGCCTGGTGCCTGGCGCCAGCCTGGCCGAGGGCCTGCAGAAGGCGTTGGACGAGGCGATTGCCAAGCTGCCCATTCCCAAGGTCATGGCCTACCAGCTGGCCGATGGCTGGAGCGATGTCCGGTTCGTCCGTCCGGCGCATCGCCTGATGGCCCTGCACGGCGAGCACATCGTGCCGGTGCGGGCCCTGGGCCTGAGCGCCGGCCGCGAGACGCTGGGCCACCGCTTCGAGGCCGCCACGCCGGTGCTGGCCATCGCCAGCGCCGACCACTATGCGCAGCAGCTGCGCGAGCAGGGCGCCGTGATTGCCAGCTTCGCCGAGCGCCGCGCCGAGATCGTCCGCCAGCTGCAGGCCGCCGCCGCGAAGGAGGGCCTGACACCGATCGACGACGAGGCGCTGCTGGACGAGGTCACCGCGCTGGTCGAGCAGCCCAATGTGCTGACCTGCCACTTCGAGCAGGAGTTCCTGGACGTGCCGCAGGAGTGCCTGATCCTGACGATGAAGGCCAACCAGAAGTACTTCCCGCTGCTCGATGGCCACGGCAAGCTCACGAACGCCTTCCTGATCGTCAGCAACATTGCGCCGGCCGACGCCAGCGCGGTGATCCAGGGCAACGAGCGCGTGGTGCGCCCGCGCCTGGCCGACGCCAAGTTCTTCTTCGACCAGGACCGCAAGAAGACGCTGGACAGCCGCGTGCCGGGCCTGGCCAAGGTGGTCTACCACGGCAAGCTGGGCACCCAGGGCGAGCGCATGGAGCGCGTGCGCGCCATCGGCCACGCCATCGTCAACCAGCTGCGCATGGCCACCGTGCCCTTCACGGTCGAGGCCAAGGACGAGTTCGACGTGCTCGACTCCAAGGTCCGCGAGGCCGCCACGCTGGCCAAGTGCGACCTGCTGACCGACATGGTGGGCGAGTTCCCCGAGCTGCAGGGCATCATGGGCGGCTACTACGCCCGCGCCGAAGGCCTGCGCGACGGCGTGGCCATCGCGATTGAAGACCACTACAAGCCGCGCTTTGCCGGCGACGCGCTGCCGCGCAACCACAGCGGCACCGTGGTGGCGCTGGCCGACAAGCTGGAAACCCTGGTGGGCCTGTTCGGCATCGGCCAGCTGCCCACCGGCGACAAGGACCCGTTCGCGTTGCGCCGCCATGCGCTGGGCGTGATCCGCATCCTGGTCGAGAAGAACCTGCCGCTGGACCTGCCCGAGCTGCTGGCGGCGGCCGTGCCCTGCTTCGGCGAACTGATCCAGGACCCCACCGAGGCGCTGGCCGGCTTCTTCGCCGACCGCCTGTCGGTGTCGCTGCGCGACCAGGGCTACAGCGCCCAGGAAGTGGACGCGGTGCTGGCACTGGCGCCGCAGCGCCTGGGCGACATCCCGCGCCGCCTCGAAGCCGTGCGCGCCTTTGCAGCACTGCCCGAGGCCGCCTCGCTGGCCGCGGCCAACAAGCGGGTGGGCAACATCCTCAAGAAGATCGAGGGCGCGCTGCCCACCGCCGTCACCGAGGCGCTGCTGCAGGAGCCCGCCGAGCAGGCGCTGGCCGCCGCGATCGCCCAGGTGCAGCCGGTGGCCGACCGCCTGTTTGAGCAGCACGACTACGCCGGCTCGCTGCAGGCCCTGGCCGCGCTGAAGGCGCCGGTCGATGCCTTCTTCGACGGCGTGATGGTCAATGCCGACGACGCCGCGCTGCGCGCCAACCGCCAGGCGCTGCTGAACCGCCTGCACCTGGCGATGAACCGCGTGGCCGACCTGTCGCGCCTGGCGGCCTGACAAGACAACCACCATGCAGGCGCCCAAGCTGATCATCATCGGCCGCGACGGCATCCTCAACCGCTTCCGTGACGACCACGTCAAGGATCCGGCGGAGTTCGAGCCGCTGCCCGGGGCGTTGCAGGCCGTGGCCCGACTGAACCACGCCGGCTGGCATGTGGTGGTGGCCACCAACCAGGCCGGCATCGGCCGCGGCATGATCGACATGGCCGCGGTCAATGCCGTGCACCGCCACATGATGAAGCTGCTGGCCGCCCAGGGCGGCCGCATCGACGCGGTGTTCTTCTGCCCGCACGCCCCCGAAGACGACTGCGCCTGCCGCAAGCCGCTGCCCGGCATGATGCGCGAGATCGGCGAGCGCTACGGCGTCGACCTGGCCAATGTGCCGATGGTCACCGATACGCTGCGCGACCTGCAGGCCGCCGAGGCCGCCGGCTGTCGGCCGCACCTGGTGCGCACCGGTCGCGCCGCGCTGGTCCACGAGGCCGAGCTGGCCCAGTGGCAGCAGACCGTGCCCGGCACCGTGGTGCACGCCGACCTGGCCGCGCTGGCCGAGCACCTGCTGGGCGGCGGCGCGTCCGCTACGACCTGAATCCCCTCATGCAACGTCTGTCCTGGCTGCTGCGCTCGTCGCTCTTCTTCCTCTGGCTGGTGCTGACCGTGATCCCCTGGGCCACGTTCGTGGTGGCGGTCTCGCTGTTCGTCAGCTCCACCACGCTGTACTGGATCTGTGCCGGCTGGCTGCGCCAGGCGATCTGGGCGGCTCGCTGGATCTGCGGCGTGCGCTGGCGCGTGCAGGGCATGGACAACGTGCCGCCGGCCAGCGATGGCCAGGCCGCAGTGCTGCTGGCCCCCAAGCACCAGAGCACCTGGGAGACCTTCGCCTTCCCGATGCTGATGCCGCATCCGCTGGCCTATGTGTTCAAGCGCGAACTGCTGTGGATCCCGTTCTTCGGCTGGGCCATCGGCAGCCTGGACATGATCCACATCGATCGCAGCCGCCGTGCCGAGGCCTGGCGCAAGGTGGCAGAGCAGGGCCAGCGCATCATGGCCAAAGGTGGCTGGGTCATCATGTTCCCCGAGGGCACGCGCACGCCGCGCGGCAGCCAGGGCGACTACAAGACCGGCGCCAGCCGGCTGGCCGTGGCCACCGGTGTGCCGATCGTGCCGATCGCCGTGGCCTCGGCGCGCTGCTGGCCGCGCAAGAGCTTTCTGCTGCGCCCGGGGGTGATCGAGGTCTCGATCGGCCGGCCGATCCCGGTGCAGGGTCGCCAGCCGGATGAGTTGATGCGCGAGGTCGAGGCCTGGATCGAGGCCGAGATGCGGCGCATCGATCCCGAGGCCTACGCGGCCTCGTAGAATCGCGGGCCATGCCCGCCCCGAAGGCCGACTCCCCTGCCTGCCAGCTCTCGCTGTTCGATGCGATGGAGCCGGTCGCGGCGCCGCCGGCGCCGGTGGCGGTGTCCCAAGGGGTTACCACGGTCCCTCGATCGGCGGCACCTGCGGCCCCCACACCCAGCGCCGACTACCGCCACCCGCAGGCCGACCGCTCGCTGCGCCTGGGCGACTGTCTGGTGGCCTACCAGCTGCGCCGGGCGCGCCGCAAGACCATCGGCTTCGTGGTCGACGGTGACGGTCTGGTGGTCAGCGCGCCGCGCTGGGTGTCGTTCGGCGAGATCGAGGCCGCGCTGCGCGACAAGGGCACCTGGATCCTGCGCAAGTTGGCGGAGCAGCGCGATCGGCGCCGGCGTGTCGAATCTGCCCGGATCGACTGGGCTGAAGGCGCCGGACTGCCCTTCCTGGGCGAAACCGTCATTCTGGTGCTGGATCCCCGGGTGGCTGGTGCGCAGCTCAATACCGATGGTCAGGCGCTGCCCGGCGTGCCGCGCCTGACGCTGCACCTGGGTTTGCCGCAGCAGGCCGAGCCGGCCCAGATCCGCGACCTGGTGCAGAGCTGGCTGCAGCGGCAGGCCCGGCGCGTCTTCGAGGAGCGCTGCGCCCACTTCGCGCAGCGCCTGGGGGTGCAGGTGCGGCGGCTGTCGCTCAGCGCGGCCCAGACCCGTTGGGGCAGTGCCTCGCACGATGGCTCGGTGCGTCTGAACTGGCGCCTGATCCACTTTGGCCTGCCGGTGATCGACTACGTCGTGGCGCACGAGCTGGCCCACCTGCGCGAGATGAACCACAGCCCGGCATTCTGGGAGGTCGTGCGCTCGGTCGTGCCCGACTACGAGCAGGTGCGCGGCAGCCTGCGCGCCGAGGTGCTGCCCCCGATGTGAGCGGGCTCTGTGGGTCGACATCCCCCCAAAGAGGGATGGCGCAGCGCAGCATGTCTTGGCACAGTGAGACCTGATTCGCTGTCATCAGCTCTCCACGAGCGGGCGAGGTCCAGGGAGGATCGTGTGACGCCACACATCAACGCCGATGGTCACCCCATCGGCGTTTTTTTTGCTGCCATCATGCGCAAGCCCTTGGCGTAGACTTCCGTTGACGTCAACGTCAACCCCCGCCATGCCGACTGCCCGCCTCGCTCCCCCCGCCCGCGCCCGGGCACCAGCTGACGACGCGGGCACCCGCACCTTCACGATCACCGAGCTGGCCCAGGAGTTCGACATCACGCCGCGGGCGATCCGCTTCTATGAGGACGTTGGCCTGCTTGAGCCGGCGCGCAGCGGCCGCAACCGTGTTTACACCCACCGCGACCGCACCCGGCTGAAGCTCACGCTGCGTGGCAAGCGCCTGGGCCTGTCGCTGCTCGAGATCAAGCAGCTCGTCGATATGTACGACTCGGGCACCGATGACCGGCCACAGCTTGAGGCCTTCCTGCTGGTGCTGGGCGAGCACCGCCGGCAGCTGGAGCAGCAGCTCAATGACATCCAGGTCACGCTGGTCGAGATCGGCCAGCACGAGGCCCGCTGCCGCAGCCTGCTGGGCCTGCCCGTGCCGGCCAGACGCCGACAGACCCGGGGCGGATGAGCCTTGGCGGGTGTCCGGGTTGCGTAGACAGCCAGGACAGCGCCACAGGAGCCCGCCATGCCCGAACGTCACCTTTTTCGCACCGCAGGCCTGGCTGCCGGGTGGCTGCTTGCCGCGCCACTGGTCGCGGCCCAGACCGCGGACTTCCAGAACCAGGGCAACTCGCTGCCCTACAGCACCACGCCGGTCAACCGCTTGGTCGTGGCCAATGTGCAGTCCAAGGTCGGGGTCAGCCTGGAGCGGCTGACGCTGATCTCCGGTGAGGGCCACGAGGACAAGAAGATCACCGCTGGCCTGCTGGCCGGCGCGGCCACGCTGCTGTCGATGCGGGCCGGTGGCGGCATCGGCGGTGCGGGTGGCATCGATTTCGCCGACCGCGAGCCGATCGAGGATCACCTTAGCAAGGACGACGCACGCCGCATCGGCGAAGAGGCGCTGGCCATCGTGGTCGAGCAACTGCGCGCGGTCGGCATCGCGGTGGACGGCCCGGACAAGGTGGCCGCCGCGCCCTTCATGGCGCAGGCCAAGGGCGAGAGCGAGGTCAGCACCGACTCCGCGCAGGACAAGGGCAGCCTGTTCCGCAAGGCCTACTACTACGGCTTCTACTGCACGCCCGTCGCCGGCCTGAAGTACCGCAAGCCCGGCATGTTCGAGGGCATGGGCGACAGCGACTACTACCCCAAGGCGCGGGCGGCCACCGGCGCCCCGGGCGCCCTGGACCTGACGATCGCGTTCTACAACGACAAGAAGGTGTTCGGCCTGCACGAGTTCCAGGCCCGCATCTGGGGTCAGGTGAAGGGACGCGACGCCGACATGCCGATGTATGCCGAGCTGCTGAAGAACAAGGACGAGTTCACCGTGCCCTCGGGCGGCAAGGACACCCTGGCCTACTGGCAGGCGATGCGGCCGAAGTTCGAGGCGATGGCTGGTGCCTTCGCTGCGCGTCTGGCCAAGGCGATGCCGCCCACTGGATCCTGATGCGGCCGGCCCGCTACAATTGACGTTTACGTCAACGTCAATGGGCCGGCTGGATGACCCTGCCGCCCGGCGTAGGAACTCGCCGGCATGGGGTGCGCTTGCGTACACTGCCGCGCGGGCTTGATGCGATGCAGCAAGAGTTGCCTCGCGCCCGTCAGGAGATGGTTTCGTGAGCACCCAGCTGACCGAGCTGTTCGACAGCAACCGCGAATGGGCGCGCCGCACCGAGCAGCGCGAGCCCGGCTTCTTCAGCAAGCTGCTGGAGCAGCAGTCACCGCAGTACCTGTGGATCGGTTGTGCCGACAGCCGCGTGCCTGCCAACGAACTGGTGGGCCTGCTGCCCGGCGAACTGTTCGTGCACCGCAATGTGGCCAATGTGGTGGCGCACTCCGACCTGAATGCACTGTCGGTGATTCAGTTTGCGGTGGAGGGACTGAAGGTCCAGCACATCATTGTGGTCGGCCACAGCAACTGCGGTGGCGTGCGTGCCGCCCTGAACGACCTGCGCCTGGGCCTGGTGGACAACTGGATCCGCCATGTCAAGGACGTGCGCTGCAAGCACGAGGCCCTGCTTGACAGCGTGGCCGCCGAGGACCGGCTGAACGCCCTGTGCGAACTCAACGTGCTTGAGCAGGCGCGCAATGTGTGTGACACCACCGTGGTTCAGGACGCCTGGGCCCGTGGCCAGGAGGTGGTGGTGCACGGCTGGGTCTACGGCCTGCACAACGGCCTGCTGGAGGACCTGCGCATCACCGCTGCCGATGTTGGACAAGTGGCGCCGGCCTACCGCGTCGCGCTGGACGGCATCGTCGCCCGCTATACCGCCACCTGACCCAGGAGACCCCATGTCCGATCCCATCGTCATCGCATCCGCTGCCCGCACGCCGATTGGCGGCCTGCTGGGCGACTTCGCCGGCCTGGCCGCCTGGGAGCTGGGCGCCGTGGCCATCCGCGCCGCGGTCGAGCGTGCCGGCGTGCCGGGTGATGCCATCGACGAAGTGCTGATGGGCAACTGCCTGATGGCCGGCCAGGGTCAGGCGCCGGCGCGCCAGGCGGTGCTCAAGGCGGGGCTGCCGCAGAGTGCCGGTGCGGTCACACTGAGCAAGATGTGCGGCTCGGGCATGCGGGCGATGATGTTCGCCCACGACATGCTGACCGCTGGCAGCGCCGACGTGATGGTGGCCGGCGGCATGGAGAGCATGACCAACGCGCCGCACCTGATGTTCGCCCGCAAGGGCGTCAAGTACGGCGCCGCCCAGCTCTTCGACCACATGGCGATGGACGGACTGGAGGACGCCTACGAGCGTGGCAAGGCCATGGGCGTGTTCGCCGAGGCCTGCGTGGCCAGGTACGGCTTCAGCCGAGAGGCACAGGACGCCTACGCGATCGCCTCCACCACCCGCGCCAAGGCCGCCAACGAGAACGGCAGCTTTGACTGGGAGATGGCCCCGGTCACGCTGCCGGGCAAGGGCGGCGAGGTGCTGGTCCGGCACGACGAGCAGCCCTTCAAGGCCAAGCTCGACAAGATCGCCGGTCTCAAGCCCGCCTTCAAGAAGGACGGCACGATCACTGCGGCGAATGCCAGCAGCATCTCCGACGGCGCCGCAGCGCTGGTGCTGATGCGCGAGAGCACCGCCCGCGCGCGTGGCGTCACGCCCATCGCCCGCATCGTCGCGCACGCGGTGCACGCCCAGGCGCCTGAGTGGTTCGCCACCGCGCCGGCCGGCGCCATCTCCAAGGCCCTGAACAAGGCCGGCTGGACGGCACAGCAGGTGGATCTGTGGGAGGTCAACGAGGCCTTTGCCGCGGTCACCATGGCCGCCATGCACGAGTTCCAGTTGCCGCACGAGATCGTCAACGTGCACGGCGGCGCCTGTGCGCTGGGTCATCCGATCGGCGCCTCGGGTGCACGCATTGTCGTCACGCTGCTGGGGGCGCTGCGTCGGCAGGGCAAGCGGCGCGGCATGGCCTCGCTGTGCATCGGTGGCGGCGAGGCGACTGCGCTGGCCCTCGAGATGCTCTGAACCCCGCCGCCGGCTGCGCATGCTCACCGATACCCGCTCCGGCCGCTGTGCCCCGGCACTCCTGCGCGGACGCACGCTGGTGCTGTTGCTCCTGTTGAGCCTGGGGCTGCTGGCGGCCTTGCGCTGGAGTGGTGCGGATGCCGGTTTTGGCGGCACGGTGCTGCTGCGCCCCTTTGACGAGCGCATCGATGGCTACGATCCCGGCCAGGCGCTGTCGGTGATGGCCGGCATGGACACGCTGCAGTACCGCGCCTACCTGCGCTACCGTCTGCTGGACCTGCTGCTGCCCTGGACACTGGGCGCACTGCTGGCCGGCAGCCTGTGCGCGTTGGGTGCGCCGCGTCTGGCGCGTGCGGGCTGGGTGGCGGCGGTGGTCGACACGTTCGAGAACCTGGTGCTGTGGTACCTGATGCTGCAGGACAGCGCCTCGGTGGCGGTGGTCCAGGCGGCCAGCGCGTTCACCCAGCTCAAGTGGGTGGTCTACGGCCTGACCCTGGGCATGCTGGGGGTGGTGCTGGCGCAGCGTCTGTTGCGCAGTGCCACCGCCCGGGGAGCGCGCGGTGGCTGAATCGGTGCTGGTGATTGGTGCCTCGCGGGGCATCGGCCTGGAACTGGTGCGCCAGTACCGCGCTGAGGGTGCAGCCGTGGTGGCCACGGCGCGCGACGACGCCGGCCTCGAGCGCCTGCGCGTGCTGGGCGCCAGGCCCTTGCGCATCGATGTCACCGAACTGTCCAGCGTGGCCGGCCTTGCCTGGCAGATCGATGGCGAGGCCTTTGACACCGTGGTCATCAACTCCGGCGTCTATGGCCCGCCGAGCCTGTCGGCGCCGCAGGCGCCTCAGCGCGAGGACTTTGACCGGGTGATGCACACCAATGTGCTGGGGCCGATGCAGGTGGCACCGCAGCTGGCCGACGCGCTGGCCGGTGGCGCGCGGCTCGGCGTGATCACCTCGCGCATGGGTTCGATCGGTGCGCGCAGCAACGCCAACGGCTGGCTCTACCGCGCGTCCAAAGCGGCTGCCAACTCGGTGCTGCGCGATCTTTCCATTGCCTTCGATGGCCGTGCGCTGTGCGTGGCCTTGCACCCGGGCTGGGTGCGCACCGACATGGGCGGCGCCGAGGCCGACCTCAGCGTCGAGCAGAGCGCAGCCGGCCTGCGCGCCGTGTTGGCCGGGCTGACGCCCGAGCAGCACGGCGGCTTCTTTGACCAGGACGGCCAGCGCCTGCCCTGGTGACCTACAGAACCCCGGAGACACGCCCCCATGCTGCTCAGCGACGACCACCGCGCGGTCCAGGACGCCGTGCGCGCCTATGTGCAAGACCGCATCGCCCCGAACGCCGCACGCTGGGACAAGGATCACCACTTCCCCGCCGCCGAGCTCAAAGGCCTGGCCGAGCTGGGCTGCTACGGTGTGGCCGTGCCGCCCGAGTACGACGGCGCCGGCCTGGACTACCTGGCGCTGAGCCTGATCCTCGAGGAGATCGCGGCCGGCGACGGCGGTACCTCCACCGTGGTCAGCGTCAACAACTGCCCGGTCTGCTCGATCCTGATGGGCTTCGGCAACGAGGACCAGAAGCAGCGCTTCCTCAAGCCCCTGGCGCGCGGCGAGATGCTGGGCGCCTTCTGCCTGACCGAGCCGCATGTGGGCTCGGAGGCCGGCGGCCTGCGCACCACCGCCACGCTTGACGGTGACGAGTACGTCCTCAATGGCGTCAAGCAGTTCATCACCAGCGGGAAGCACGGCGATGTGGCCATCGTGATGGCGGTGACCGATAAGGCCGCCGGCAAGAAAGGCATCAGCGCCTTCCTGGTGCCCACTTCCACGCCCGGCTACATCGTGGCGCGGGTCGAGGAGAAGATGGGCCAGCACAGCTCGGACACCGCGCAGATCGTGTTCGAGAGCTGCCGCGTGCCGGTCGCCCACCGTCTGGCCGACGAAGGCATGGGCCTGAAGATCGCGCTCAGCGGCCTGGAGGGCGGCCGCATCGGCATCGCCAGCCAGAGCGTGGGCATGGCGCGCGCGGCCTTTGAAGCGGCGCTGCGCTACAGCAAGGAGCGCGTGGCCTTCGGCCAGCCGATCTTCGAGCACCAGGCGGTGCAGCACAAGCTGGCCGACATGGCCACCCAGATCGAGGCCGCGCGCCAGCTGATCTGGCACGCCGCCAGCCTGAAGGACGCCGGCCAGCCCTGCCTGAAGGAGGCGGCGATGGCCAAGCTCTTCGCCAGCGAGATGGCCGAGCGCATCTGCTCGGCCGCCATCCAGGTGCATGGCGGCTACGGCTACCTCAGCGACTTCCCGGTCGAGCGCATTTACCGTGATGTGCGGGTCTGCCAGATCTACGAGGGCACGTCGGAGGTGCAGAAGATCCTCATCGGACGCGCGCTCGCGCAGGGCTGAGCCTCAGCCGGCCGCGGGCGTGCGCTCGCGGGCGATCAGCTCGTCGATGATGCGCCGCGCCTGCACGCCGCCGCCGTCGATGTTGAGCTTGAGCAGGCCACGCTCGGGCCAGTGCGTCAGGTTCTGCTGCTGGCGCTCGAGCATCTCCAGGTCCTCGCTGAAGATCGTGTGCTGGCCATTGCGTATGGCCTCGGTCAGTGCGGCGTCGTCGGCCTTGAAGTGGCGCGCCATGCCCCAGAAGTACCAGCAGCTGCCATCGGTCTCGGGCGTGATGTAGTCGACCACGATGGCCGAGGCCTTCTTGTCGACCGGCGCCTCGAAGCCGCCGTGGCCCTCCAGCGCCACGCCCACGTCGATCAGCACATTGCTGGGCGGCTGGAAGCGGCAGATCTGCCAGCGATCCACCGTGGCGGTCTTGTCCATGCCGTTGGACTCCATGGCCATCTGCCAGAACGGCGGCGCCTTGATCTTCTCCATGAAGCGCTCGGTGACCACCTGGCCATCGGCCACGCGGGTGGCCACCGGCGCCTCGTCGATCTCCTTCTGGCCGATGCTGGTCGAGTGCACATAGGTCTCGTGCGTCAGGTCCATCAGGTTGTCGATCAGCAAGCGGTAGTCGCAGCGGATGTTGAACAGACCGCCGCCCACCGCCCAGTCGCTGCGGCCGTGCCAGGCGGGCACCGGGATGTCCTCTTCCTGGGCCAGCTCAGCGTCACCCGGCCACAGCCAGACAAAGCCGTAGCGTTCGGCCACCGGGTAGCTGCGGATCGCGGGGAAGCCCTTGACGCGCTGGCCTGGCATGCTCACCGTGCGGCCGTTGCAGCCCATGGCCAGGCCGTGGTAGCCGCACACCAGGTGGCCGTCGCGCACGAAGCCCAGCGACAGCGGCACGCCGCGGTGCGGGCAGAAATCTTCCACCGCGCCGATCACGCCCTCGCTGTTGCGAAAGAAGGCGATGAGCTGGTTGCAGATGCGGCGGCCGAGCGGCTTGTCGGATCCGATCTCGTCGGGGCGGGCGACCACGTACCAGGCGTTGAGCGGGAACATCGGGGCTGTCTCCAGGGGTGTTGATGGAAACCCTGTTTACAACGCTCACCTATGAAAAAGGCGCCACAGACGTGAACACTACAGCAGATAAAGCATTATCTTTGGGTCGCGGAGTTTGTCAGGATTTTTCACAC
>JAFLDI010000480.1 GCA_017302485.1 Burkholderiales bacterium
GGCTCGGCCTGGGGCGTGGACATCACGATCGACAAGCAGGTGCCCTGGGGCGCCGGCCTGGGCGGTGGCAGCTCGGACGCCGCCACCGTGCTGCGGGGCCTGAACGTCCTGTG
The DNA here is from genome assembly GCA_017302485.1 of Burkholderiales bacterium. Classification (GTDB taxonomy): domain Bacteria; phylum Pseudomonadota; class Gammaproteobacteria; order Burkholderiales; family Burkholderiaceae_C; genus Ideonella. The sequence goes on from JAFLDI010000480.1 coordinate 114, forward strand.
GGACCTGCACTGGCCACGTGAGCGCCTGCTGGCGCTGGGCGCCACGCTGGGCGCCGACGTGCCCTTCTTTCTGGGCAGCGGCCCGGCCTGGGTGGAGGGCATCGGCGAACAACTCACCCCGGTGGCCTGGCCGTCGCAACGCTTTGCGGTGGTGAAACCCCCGGTGGCCCTGCCCACGGCGCAGATTTTTTCGAGCCCGCTGCTGACAAGAGACACCAAACCTGCTACAGTAGCGGGCTTACTTGCTGATGCAACAAACCTTTCAAAACTGATGGGGGCGCAGGCCACCGGAGGGGTCTGGAAGAACGATCTGCAAAGTGCCGCCGAGGCCATCTGCCCGGAGGTCACGGAGGCAGTCGGTTGGCTGACGCGGCATTTCGGTCACGGCCGGATGACGGGTTCAGGCAGCGCGGCATTCGCAGGTATCGGTACTGGCGCGCCATTTCTGGCGACCATGCCCGACGGCTCCGATCCGTTCGCGGATCTGCCTGAAGGCTGGGTGGGGCGCCTGTGCCGCAGCCTGGAGCGTCATCCTCTGGAGGACCTCGGCGGCTGAAAGCCATGGTTGTCGGGTCGGGCCTTGCGTCAGCAGGGCACGGTCCTGTGTAGGGGAGTCGCCAAGTTGGTCAAGGCATCGGATTTTGATTCCGACATGCGAGGGTTCGAGTCCTTCCTCCCCTGCCAAATTCACTCAGTGTCCTGACCGCGCCTGCAAGTCATGTTGGGGCGCGGTTGTCGTTTCCAGAATCACCTTGTCCAGGCCTGCCACCACCGGAGAATCCGACGTGCTGTTCAACACCGTCCTGTTCACGGGCAATGCCAACCCGGTGCTGGCCCGCGAGATCGCCTCGCACCTGGGCGTTGAGCTGGGCAAGGCCAGCGTTGGCCGCTTCTCCGACGGTGAGGTCACCGTCGAGATCCAGCAAAACGTCCGCGCCCGCGATGTCTTCGTGGTGCAGCCCACCTGCGCACCGACCAATGAGAACCTGATGGAACTCATGATCATGGTTGATGCGCTCAAGCGCGCCAGCGCGCGCCGCATCACCGCCGTGGTGCCCTACTTCGGCTACGCCCGCCAGGACCGCCGCCCGCGCTCCACCCGCGTGCCGATCAGTGCCAAGGTGGTGGCCAACCTGCTGGAGACCGTGGGGGTCGAGCGGGTGCTCACGATGGACCTGCACGCTGACCAGATCCAGGGCTTCTTCGACATCCCGGTCGACAACATCTACGCCAGCCCGGTGCTGCTGACCGACCTGAAGGCCAAGAACTACCCCGATCTGGTGGTGGTCAGCCCGGACGTCGGCGGCGTGGTGCGTGCCCGCGCGCTGGCCAAGCAGCTGGGCTGCGACCTGGCCATCATCGACAAGCGCCGCCCCAAGGCCAATGTCTCCGAAGTGATGCATGTCATCGGCGAGATCGACGGCCGCAACTGCGTGATCATGGACGACATGATCGACACCGCCGGCACCCTGGTGAAGGCCGCCGAGGTGCTGAAGGACCGCGGCGCCAAGCACGTCTACGCCTATTGCACACACGCCGTGTTCTCGGGCCCGGCGATCGAGCGCATCGACAAGTCGCACCTCGACGAGGTGGTGATAACCAACACCATCCCGCTGTCCGACGCTGGCAAGGCCTGCAAGAAGATCCGCCAGCTGTCGGTGGCCTTCCTGTTCGCCGAGACCATCCGCCGCATCTCGGACGGCGAGTCGGTCACCTCACTCTTCGCGGAACAGAACAACAACTTCTGATCCGCATCCGCCGGCACGGCCAGGTGGCCGTGCCTTTTCAACTGGGGCCGGCCTGGTCGCGGGAGGCCCCGACTCCAACAAGGAGCTGTCATGCAATTCGTCGCTTTCGAGCGCAAGCTGCAGGGGACCGGAGCGAGCCGCCGCCTGCGCAACACGGGCAAGGTGCCCGGCATCGTGTTTGGCGCGGGTGAACCGACCATGATCGAGCTGGACCACAACGCCCTCTTCTTCGCGCTGAAGAAGGAAGCCTTCCACTCGTCCATCCTGGACATGGAGCTGAACGGCGCCACCCAGAAGGTGCTGCTGCGCGACTTCCAGATGCACCCCTGGAAGGCCCAGGTGCTGCACATCGACTTCCAGCGCGTGGACAACACCACCAAGCTGCGCAAGAAGGTGCCGCTGCACTTCTCGGGCGAAGAGAACTCGGTCGCCGTCAAGACCGACAAGTGCATCGTCAACCACAACGCCACCGAAGTCGAGATCGAGTGCCTGGCGGTTGAGCTGCCCGAGTTCATCGCCGTCGACCTGTCCGGCCTGGTCAAGGGCAAGAGCCTGCACGCCTCCGAGCTGGTCCTGCCGGCCGCCGCCAAGCTGGTCAAGCATGGCACCAAGGATCCGGTGATCGTGTCGGTCGCCGAGCCCAAGGAAGAGGAAGTCATCGTCGTGGCCGCTGCGCCGGCCGCCGACGACAAGAAGGGCAAGAAGGGCAAGAAGTAATCCTTCGCCCCGTGTCAGTAGAAGCCCCGCCCCGGCGGGGCTTTTTCTTGGCCGATTCCAACGTAGCATCGGTGGTTTCAATTGGATACAAGGGACTCCCATGCTGCTGTCGTTGAACCGATTCCTGTGGGTCGCCGCTGCGCTGGCCGCCACGACCGCCGTGGCCGCCCCCACCTGGCCCGCGGGCGGCCTGGGCGGGCAGGCTGCCCTGGACCG
>JAFLDI010000481.1 GCA_017302485.1 Burkholderiales bacterium
GGCGCCTATGCGCGCGAACGCGGCATCGACACCGTCTGGTGCGCGGGCACGCTGGCCGTGGATGCGGCGCGTGCCGCCGGGGGGCGCCACTTTGCCGACGTGCCGCAACTGCTGGCGGCGCTGGACGAGGCGCCGGCTTTCGCATCGGTGCTGGTCAAGGGCTCGCGCTTCATGCAGATGGAACGGGTGGTGGCGGCCCTGCAGGCCGCGGGTGCCGCGAAGGAGGGCGCATGCTGCTGAGTCTGGCCCAATGGCTGCAAGCCCAGTACCCGGACAGCCTGGGTTTCCTGCGCGTCTTCCAGTACATCACCTTCCGTGCGGTGCTGGCGGCGATGACCGCGCTGCTGATCGGCCTGGCCTTCGGCCCCTGGCTGATCCGCCGCCTGACCGAGCTGAAGATCGGCCAGCCGGTGCGCGGCTACGCGATGCAGACGCACCTGGTCAAGAGCGGCACGCCCACGATGGGCGGCGCGCTGATCCTGATCGGCATCTTCGTCGCCACGCTGCTGTGGAGCGACTGGAGCAACCGCTTCGTCTGGATCGTGATGATCGTCACCTTCGGCTTCGGCGCGATCGGCTGGGTCGACGACTGGCGCAAGGTGGTCGACAAGAACCCCGAGGGCATGGCCTCGCGCGAGAAGTTCATGTGGCAGACGCTGATCGGCGTGCTGGCCGCGATCTACCTGGCCTTCAGCGTCTCCGAGACCAGCAACCTGCGGGTGATCGAGCTGTTCTTCCGCTGGATCCAGAGCGGCTTCTCGAACGACCTGCCGCCCAAGGCAGACCTGATGCTGCCCTTCTTCAAGACGGTCAGCTATCCGCTGGGCGTGTTCGGCTTCATGTTCTTCGCCTGGTTCGTGATCGTCGGCATGAGCAACGCGGTCAACCTGACCGACGGCCTGGACGGTCTGGCGATCATGCCGGTGGTGCTGGTGGCGGCGGCTCTGGCCATCTTCAGCTACGTCGTGGGCAACGCGGTGTACTCCAAGTACCTGCTGTTCCCGCACATCCCCGGGGCCGGTGAGCTGATGATCTTCTGCGCGGCCATCAGCGGTGCCGGACTGGCCTTCCTGTGGTTCAACGCGTACCCGGCGCAGGTCTTCATGGGCGATGTCGGCGCGCTGGCGCTGGGCGGTGCGCTGGGCACGGTGGCCGTGATCACGCGGCAGGAAATCCTGCTGGGCATCATGGGCGGCGTCTTCGTCATCGAGGCCGCCTCGGTGGCGCTGCAGGTGGGCTGGTTCAAGTACACCAAGAAACGCTACGGCGAGGGCCGCCGCATCCTGCTGATGGCGCCGCTGCACCACCACTTCGAGAAGTCGGGCTGGAACGAGACGCAGGTCGTCATCCGCTTCTGGATCATCACCATGCTGCTGTGCCTGGTCGGCCTGGCATCACTGAAGCTGCGCTGACCGTGCATTTCCTCCACGACCTCTCCGTGCTGATCCTGGGCCTGGGCGACTCCGGCCTGGCGATGGCGCGCTGGTGCGCCGGTCAGGGCGCGGCGACGATCCGCGTCTGGGACTCGCGCGAGAGCCCGCCGCAGGCCGCGGCCTTGGCAAGCGACGTGCCGGTCGCCGTGCTGTTCAGTGGTGCCCTGGGCGCCGAGCAGCTGGCCGACGCCCAACTGGTGCTGAAAAGTCCCGGCCTGGCGCCTGGCGATGCGCGCATCGCACCCCTGATCGACGCCGCGCGTGCCACCGGTCTGGCCGTGATGGGTGAGCTGGACCTGTTTGCCCGTGCGCTGGCCGACCTGAAGGCTGAGCGGGGCTATGCGCCCAAGTTGCTGGCCATCACCGGCACCAATGGAAAGACCACCACCACCTCGCTGACCGCGATGCTGGTCGAGCGCGCCGGGCTGCGTGTCGGCCTGGCCGGCAACATCGGCCCGACGATGCTGGACACCCTGGCCGCGGCGCTGGCCCTTGAGCCGGCACGCGAGAGCCACACCGAAGCCACAGACAAGACACCCGAGGACGTCGTTGGGCAGTACGCCGAACCCACCGGAGACACGGACGGGACGGCGATCGACGCGCCAGGGGTGGACGGGGAGCCCGCGGACGACACCGCGGACGGATCCGAACCGGGGGAGGAGGAGGCTCCGCTGCAACTGGCGCCTCCCCCTCCCAAGGATCCGGTCTTCGAACACCTGCCCCAGGTCTGGGTGCTGGAGCTCAGCAGCTTCCAGCTCGATGGTGTGCGCGCCTTCGAGCCCAGCGCCGCCACCGTGCTCAACATCAGCCAGGACCACCTCGACTGGCACGGCGACATGGCCGCCTACGCTGCGGCCAAGGCCCGCATCTTCGGCGAGCAGGGGCTGATGGTCATCAATCGCGACGAGCCCTTGGTGGAAGCCATGGTGCCGGCGCCCGTGATGGTCAAGGGCGGCCGCGGCAAGCCCGCCAAGGCCGTGGGCCGCGCCGTGCTGCGCTTTGGCCTGGACGCGCCGCAACGCCCCGGCGACTTCGGCCTGGTCACCGAGGGTGGCATGGCCTGGCTGGTGCGCGCCATGCCGGCCGATGAAACCATCAAGCGCAAGAAGGGTGAAGAGGAAGAGCTGATCATCCAGCGCCTGATGCCGGCCGATGCGCTGCGCATCCGCGGCCGCCACAACGCCAGCAACGCACTGGCCGCGCT
>JAFLDI010000482.1 GCA_017302485.1 Burkholderiales bacterium
CTCACGCCGCTTTATGGAAAATCCGGATCAGTTCGCAGATGCATTTGCACGCGCTTGGTTCAAGCTTACTCACCGCGATATGGCAGGTGGCGCCGCAGGTCATCGGCCAGGGCGTCGACACTGGGGTAGCGCTGGCGCGGGTCCTTCTGCAAGGCCGTGGCCAGGATGGTGTCCAGGTCACCGCGCAGGGCCCGCCGCAAAGCCGGCGTGACCGCTGCCTCGCTGGCACGCCGCGGCTCGGCGTGCAGCACCGCCTGCTCGAGCTCGCCACGGGTGCCGCGGTCCAGGCGATAGGGGCGTGCACCACTGAGCAGCTCGAACAGCACCACGCCCAGTGAGTAGATGTCGGCCGCGGTACCGATCGGGCCGCCCGCCAGTTGTTCCGGCGCGGCATAAGGCACCGTGAGCGCCCGGCCCACCTCGCGGGTCAGCTCGCTCTCCTCGGCCACCCCCTCATCCAGCAGGCGTGCGATGCCGAAGTCGAGCAGACGGACCTGGCCGTCCTGGCCGACCAGGATGTTGGCCGGCTTCAGGTCCCGATGAACCACCAGGCTGGCGTGTGCATAGGCCACTGCATCCAGGACCTGAAGCATCAGGCCGATGCGCGCAGGCACGTCCAGACCGGCCTGCTGGCAGTGCAGGTCCAGCGGCTGGCCCTGGACCAGCTCCAGCGCCAGCCAGGGCCGGCCCTGGTCATCGACACCTGCGTCGTACAGACGCGCGACGTTCGGGTGCGACAGCGTCGCCAGGATGGCCCGTTCACGGGCGAAGCGGTCCGCCAGACCGCTTCGCCAGGCCTGAGCAAACGGCAGTTTCAGCGCCACCTGCCGCCCCTGCAGCAGTTGCAGATGCTCAGCCAGCCAGACCTCGGCCATGCCGCCCTGCCCCAGCGGACGCAGCAGTCGGTAAGGGCCGATCACCTGACCCGGGGCCAGCGGCTCGGGGCCGATATGGTCCAGGATCGGCAGCGACTCGAGGCGGCCGGCCTCGGCCTCGCTGAGCGTGAGCAGGCGCTGCAAGGGCTCGCGAAGCGCCGCGTCGTCGGCGGGCAGTGCGGCCAGCCAGGCCGCCCGGGCCTCGGCGGGCAGGGCCAACGAGTGGTCAAGCAGTGCGCGCAGGCGTTGCCAGGCCTGCGCATCCAGCATGGTCCAGGGGGTGGGCAAGGGCTGCATCGGCAATCAGCGGTGGTGCGTGGGCAGCGTCCACATCCACACGGCCACAGCGCTGCAGCACAGCGCGGGCACGAAACACCAGGGCGAGGGCAAGGCCCACAGCGCCCACAGGCTGCTGGCGGTCATCATCGCCGTGGCCAGTTGCTTGGCCCGCAAAGGCACCGCGCGGTGGGCGCGCCAGTCCTGAACGATCGGGCCCCAGCGCGGATGGTTCAGCAGCCAGGCTTCCCAACGGGCACTGCCGCGCGCGAAACAGCCGGCCGCCAGCAGCACGAAGGGCGTGGTCGGCAGCAGCGGCACGAAGATGCCGATGATGCCGGTCAGCAGAGCCAACCCGCCGGCCAGCAGCCACAGCGGCCGGGCCCAGCGCCAGTGCGATGGCGTGGCCGATGGCGGGGCAGGCGGTGCGGAAGGTGTCGCGGACATCGGCGCCGATGGTAGCCCGGCCTGCGTCAGCGCAGACCACAGGCCGGCCGGGTCAGCGACAATCCGCCCCATTGCGACTGACTGAATCCGCCGCCATGCCCACGCTGCACTGGAGTCCCGAGATCACCCTCGACCACCCCGAGATGGACCAGACCCACCTGGAGTTTGTCGACCTGCTGGCCGCCGCCGAAGATGCGCTGGCGCGCTCCGAGGCCGAGGGCCTGGCGGCCTACCAGCGGCTGGTGGAGCACACTGCCGGGCATTTCGGCCAGGAGGACCGCTGGATGGCTTCCACCGGCTTTGCACCCGAGAACTGCCACAGCCATCAGCATACCCAGGTGCTGGAGCTGATGCAGGAGGTCACCCGGCTGGCGCGCGACGAGCAGGACTTCGGGCCGCTGGGCCGGGTGTTGCCCGAGCTGGCCAAGTGGTTCGTGCAGCATGCGCAGAGCATGGATGCGGCGCTGGCCTCGCACCTGCAGCAAGTCGGCTTTGACCCGGCCACCGGCGTGATGGCACGGCCGCCGCTGGCCGAAGAGGCCCAGACCGGTTGCGGCGGCAGCAGCTGCTCGCCGTCGCCCTCCGAACAGCCTGCCGCGGCCTGAACGCCCGTCACCCGCATGGCCGACGACCTGCGCCTGCCCTCGATCGACGCGATGCGTGCCTTCGAGGCCGCCGCGCGCCTGGGCACCTTCGAGCGGGCCGCTGATGAGCTGTCGGTCACCGCCAGCGCCATCGGCAAGCGCATCGCCTCCCTGGAAGACCTGCTCGGTACGCCGCTGCTGTTGCGCGGCCCCAAGTCGTTGTCGCTCAGCGCGGTGGGCAAGGAGTACCTGGAGCAAGTGCGTGCCGCCCTTGCATTGCTGTCCGCCGTGCCGCTGCACCGGCGCAGCGCGCAGCGCCGCCAGAAAGTGCGGCTGTCCTCGCCCCCCACTTTCGCACGCGAGGTGCTGGTGCCGGCGCTGCCGGCCTTCACAGGCGCCCACGACGACATCGAACTTGAGATCACCCTGACCGTGCCCTACCTGGAGGGCCCGGTCAGCGACCCCGACCTGGTGGTGCGCTACCTGGCCAGCGAGGAGGGCGAGCCGCTGATGCACGACCCGGTGCTGCCCCTGGTCAGCCCGGCCCTGCTGCCGGCAGGCCAGCCTCTGGCTGCGGTGCAGGCGCTGCGCGCCCT
>JAFLDI010000483.1 GCA_017302485.1 Burkholderiales bacterium
ACGGGCGCACCCTGGGCGTGCTGGCCGTGCAGAGCTACGACGCCGGGCTCAAGTACGACGAACGCGACCGCGAGCTGCTGCTCTTCGTATCGCAGCAGATCGCCAACAGCCTGCAGCGACGCGCGGCGGCGCAGGCCCTGCGTCAGGCCAATGCGGACCTGGAGCTGCGCGTCTTGCAGCGCACCCAGGAACTGCGCCAGCAGATCGCCGAACGCGAACGCGTCGAGCTGCAACTGCAGCACGAGGTGGTGCACGACGCGCTGACCGGCCTGCCCAACCGCAAATACCTGTTCGACCGCCTGGAGCGCCTGTTCGGCCTGTTCCGACGCGAACCCGGGCGGCCCTTTGCGGTGATGTTCATGGACATCGACCGCTTCAAGCTCATCAACGACAGCCTGGGCCATGCCGCCGGCGACACCGTCCTGCGCACCTTCTCGACCCGGCTCAGCGCGCAGCTGCGCGCGCCGGACTTCGTCGCCCGGCTCAGCGGCGACGAGTTCGCCGTGCTGGTGGAGGATGGTCGCGACCCCGACGCCCTGGCTCACCTGGCGCAACGCCTGCTGGCCGACATGCAGCAGGCCATCGAGGTGGAGGGCAGCAAGCTCGTCGTCACCTCCAGCATCGGCATCGCCGTCGCCCGGAGCAACCATGCCGACGTGGAAGAACTGCTGCGCTGCGCCGATGCGGCCATGTACCGGGCGAAGTCGGCCGGACGTCACCGCTTCGAGTTCCACGACGAGCAGCTGCAGCAATCGTCGCTGGGCGTGCTGACGCTGGAGACCGAGCTGCGACAGGCCCTCGAACAGCGGCAGTTCGTGCCCTACTTTCAGCCGGTCGTGCGCCTCGCCGATGGCAGCCTTCGCGGCTGCGAGGTGCTGATGCGCTGGCAGCACCCGCAGCGTGGCCTGCTGCTGCCGGCCGACTTCCTGGCCGTCGCCGAAGAGAGTGCCTGCATCGAGGCCATCGACTGGCAGGTGTTCGAACAAGCCATGCAATCGGTCATCGCCGCACCGCGTTTTAAGGGGGTGCTGGGGCTCAATGTGTCGCCCCGCCACCTCCAGCGCGACGACTTCGCCCAGCGCCTGCTGGCCCTGGCCGCCCGCCATGGCCTGCCGGCGCAGCGCCTGTGCGTGGAAATCACCGAAGGATCGTTGATCGACGACCCGGTGCGTGCAGCGGCGCAATTGCAGCGCCTGCGCGAGGCCGGCGTCGGTGTGGCGCTGGACGACTTCGGAGTCGGCTACTCGTCTCTGGGCCAGCTGCACCGCTTGCCCTGGACCACCCTGAAGATCGACCGCTGTTTCGTGAAGGGTCTGGGCGGCGAAACGCCCGATCTGGCCAGCCAGGCAGTCGTCTGCGCCGTCGTGGCGATGGCCAGCACCCTGGGCCTCAGCGTCGTCGCTGAAGGCGTGGAAACGCCGGAACAGCACGCAGCGGTGAAAACCCTGGGCTGCCAGTTCGCACAGGGCTACTTGCTCGCCCGGCCCGGCCCGGCACTGCCCGCATCCTGAGGCCGCAGCGCACCGCCTGCGCGTGCGCAGGCTCGGGCTAGTCCCACTGCCATCCCAGTCGCTGCGTGGCATGCTGCGTTGCAGCGACAAACAAAACAGAGCCGCCACCGTGCGGTACAGGGAGCAGGCCATGGACGCCTTCACGCTGTCGGCAACCATTTGCCTGGCTGCGGCCATCGTGGCCGGCAGCTTCCTCGCGCTTTACCTGGCCCACAGCGAACAGCGTTGCCTGCGCGACTGGGCGATCGCGGGAGGCCTGTTCTTCGCCAACAGTGCCTTGGCCCTGCTGATTTTCGGCAGTCAGCCACCCTACTGGCTGGCGCCGGCGTTCATCAACACCTTGCTGGTGGCGGCATATGCCGCGCTGTTCGTGGGCTTGCGCCGCTACCTAGGCCGACAGCCAGGTTGGCCGCTGCTCGGTGTGCTGGCGCTGCTGGTGTTCTTTGCGCATGGCCTGCCCTGGATGCGCCACAGCGTCGAGCACCGGCTGATCGTGCTGTGGCCCTCACTCATGGCCATCAACCTCGCCACGCTCTGGACCATGTGGCGCAGTCCCGGCTTTGGCTGGCGCTCCGAGTTCGTGCCGCTGGCCGCGCTGCAACTCTTCAACGTGCTGCAGCACGCGCTGCGCTTCGTCCTGGTGCTCAGCGGTCAGGCCCAGCAACTGACCCTGATGGGCAGCAACTTCCTGCAGACCTCGGGCCAACTGGCCTTGCTGTTCTTCATTCTGCTCAGCGGCATGGGCTGCGCGTTCGTCGTCATCGTCGGCCAGGCCCGGCAGCTGCGGGAACTGGCCGAGCGCGACGTGATGACCGGCTGGCGCAACCGCCGCAGCCTGGAGCTGAGCATGGCGCCCGAGCAGGCGCGTGCCCGGCGCCTGCAGCAGCCCTTCGCGTTCATCCTCTTCGACATCGATCACTTCAAGCGCATCAACGACCAGCATGGCCACGAGACCGGCGACCGCGCGATCTGCCATGTCACCCACCTGGTGGCCGAAGAGCTGCGCGACTACGACGGCCGCTTTCGCATCGGCGGCGAAGAATTTCTCGTGCTCGTTCCGGCCGAGGCCGCCGCACATGCCCCGGCCATCGCCGAACGCCTGCGCCGCCGCGTGGAGCAGACGGCGCTGGGCGATCTGGCCATCACCGTCAGCGTCGGCTGCGCGCGCTTCCGCCCGGCGGACGAAAACTGGCAAACCACGCTGCAGCGCGCCGACCAGGCCCTCTACGCCGCCAAGCGCAGCGGCCGCAACCGCAGCCTTGCAC
>JAFLDI010000484.1 GCA_017302485.1 Burkholderiales bacterium
TGCCTTGTGAGCCGTTTTCGAAGATCGTGCGGCCAAATTCCGAAAATGTCATGCTTAGCACCTTTTCCTGCAAATTGTTACTGCCTGCGGCGAGGTCTTCATAAAAGGCCTTGACAGCCGTGGCCAGACGCTCATGCAGCGCGGCGCGGATCTCGGCGGCTTCGCGTTCCATGGCCTCGGGGGTGGAGCCCAGCAACCGGTGGTAGTCGGCGCGGCCGGGCTCGTCGCGGAAGGCGGTCTGCAGTGTCGGGCTGCTGTTGGGCTTGCCGGCGTGCAGGTAGTGCGCGCCGCGCAGGCTGCGGGCGCGGAACAGGCTGTGCTGGATCGAGGTGCTGCCGGTCTTGTGCATGCCGACATGCAGGACACAGCAGCGCGTCACAGCCGACCCACGCAGCCCGGCGCGCCGCAGCGGCAGGTCAGGCGGCCCTCGTGGTGGGTCTCGCCATAGTTGACGGTGATCTCTTCGCCTGCGGGAATGTCGCGCAGGGCATAGAACTCGATGCGGCCATCACGGATCGTCAGCCGGCCATTGGGCTGGCAGCTGTGGTTGGTGAAGCGCATCGGGTCGGTCGACGCGGCCAGGTCCACGGCGGACTTGTGACTGATCTCGACGATCATGATGCGCTCCAGCGTGGCCGCCCGCCGACGGGCCTCGGCAACGCTGATCGTCTCGCCACGCACCTCGCCGATCTTGTGGCCGCGTCGTGCGGGCTCCCGTGCGAAGACACCGAAGCCGTCGATCGCGCTGCGGCGCACCGCGACATCGACCTTCTGATAGGGCTGGCGGACGAAGAGGGCGCCCATGTCCGGCCCAGCGCTCAGAGGCCGGTCGCCTGCGGCAGCTGCGGCGCGGGAAGGATGCTGTCGCCCTTCCAGCCCTTCTTGCGGTGCTCGGCGACGACGTTGGTGTAGATGCCGCCACGCACATACCAGCGCGCAACGATGCGCGCATAGCGCGGCTGGGTGGTGGCCACGATCTTCGAGAGGATGTCGTTGGTCACCTTCTCATGGAAGGCCCCCTCGTCGCGAAAGCTCCACATGTACATCTTCAGGCTCTTCAGTTCAATGCACAACTGATCGCAGACCATCTCGATCGTGAAGTGTGCAAAGTCGGGTTGGCCGGTCAGCGGGCAGTGGCAGGTGAACTCAGGCACCTGGAACTGGATCAGGTAGTCGCGCTCCGGTGCCGGATTCGGGAAGACATGCAGGTCCTTGCTGGGCGCGCTGGGCGGGTTGACCGGTGCTGGGCGCTGCTTCGGGGCGGAGGTTCGGGCCATAGGGGGCTTCTTCTGTTGTCAAGTCGAACGGGGCGCGATGGTATCATCCTGGCCCATTGCGGGTTCGGCTGAGGGCTGGATTTCGTAGAAAAATCAATGACTTAGCCATACATCGCTGCGGCGATGGGTACCGGCTTCGCCGCGCTGCATGCGACTCAACCAGATCAAGCTCTCGGGCTTCAAGTCCTTCGCCGAGCCGACCACCTTCCAACTGCCCGGGCAGCGCGTGGGCGTGGTCGGCCCCAACGGCTGCGGCAAGTCCAACATCATGGACGCGGTGCGCTGGGTGCTGGGCGAGAGCAAGGCCTCGGAACTGCGCGGCGAGTCCATGCAGGACGTCATCTTCAATGGCTCCGGCAATCGCAAGCCCGCCAGCCGCGCCAGTGTGGAGCTGGTCTTCAGCAACGAGGATGGTCGGGCCGGCGGCAGCTGGAACCAGTACAGCGAGATCGCCGTCAAGCGCGTGCTGACGCGCGATGGCACCAGCAGCTACTACATCAACAACCAGGCGGTGCGCCGGCGGGACGTGCAGGACGTGTTCCTGGGCACCGGCCTGGGTCCGCGCGCCTACGCCATCATCGGCCAGGGCACGATCAGCCGCATCATCGAGTCGAAACCTGAGGAGTTGCGGCTGTTCCTTGAAGAGGCTGCCGGTGTCTCCAAGTACAAGGAGCGCCGCCGCGAGACCGAGAACCGGCTGAAGGACACGCGGGAGAACCTCACCCGGGTGGAGGACATCCTGCGTGAGCTGGGCAGCAACCTCGACAAGCTCGAGCGTCAGGCCGAGGTGGCCGCGCAGTATCGCGGCCTGCAGGAGCAGGGCACGCTGAAGCTGCACCAGCTGTGGTTCCTCAAGCACCGCGACGCCGCGGCCGAGGAGGAGCGCGTCAAGCTGGCGGCGCTGGAAGCCACCAACGCGCTGGAGTCGCGCCTGGCCGAGTTGCGCCACGTCGAAGCCGAGCTCGAGACCATCCGCCAGGCCCACTACGCCGCCAGCGATGCGTTGCACGCGCGCCAGGGCGATCTGGCCCAGGCCCAGTTGGAAGTCAGCCGTCTGGAGGAGCGTATTCGCTACGTGGTCGAGGGCCGTCAGCGCGCCCAGGCCCGGCTGGCCGAGCTGGTGGCGCAGAACGCCCAGTGGAACGAGCGCCGCGCCGAGGCGGAGGCCGAGCTGGAGTCGATCGCCGAGCAGATTGCCGCCGCGGAGGAGCAGGCTGAGGTGCTGGCCGCGCAGGCCGAGGAGGAGTCCCTCAACGCGCCGACGCATGAGGATGCCGTTCGAGCGGCCCAGGCCCGCGCCAACGAGCAGCGCCAGCAGGTGGTCCAGGTGCAGCAGCAGATCCAGTTGCTGGCCGCCGAGAGTCGCAACATCGACGAGCAGGTGAAAGGCCTGCGCAGCCGCCGCGAGCGCCTGGCCACCGAGCTCCAGGGCCTGGCCACGCCCGACCTGGACAAGCTGGCGGCGCTGCGCGAGGACAGCGCCGCCGCCGAC
>JAFLDI010000485.1 GCA_017302485.1 Burkholderiales bacterium
GCGCCGATGTGGCGCGCCTGCTGCCCGAAGGCCAGGCGCGGCGCCTGCGTGCCATGGTGCTGGAGAGCGGGCCCGAGGGCGCGCGCGTGGCCATGGCCGACCCGACCGACATCGCCGGCTTCGACGAAATCGGGCGTCTGCTCAAGCGCGAGCTGCAACTGGTGGCTGTGGCCGAGACGCAGCTGATGCAGCTCATCGAGCGCAGCTACACGGCCGGCGATGACATCGCCGGCCTGGCCAAGGAACTCACGACCGAGATGGCCGGCGTGGAGGACGAGCTCGGCGAACTACTCGGCTTGAAGAGCGCCGGCGCCGAGGACGCGCCGGTGGTGCGCCTGCTGCAGTCGGTCTTCGAGGAAGCTCTGCGCCGCCGCGCCTCGGACATCCACATCGAGCCGCAGCAGCAGTCGCTGCGTATCCGCTTCCGCGTGGACGGCGTGCTGCATGTGCAGATGGAGGCCGATGCCAAGATCAGCAACGCGGTGGCCCTCAGACTGAAGCTGATGAGCGGGCTGGACATCTCCGAACGCCGCCTGCCGCAGGATGGCCGCTTCGCCGTCAAGCTCAAGAACGGCAATGTGGACGTGCGCATTTCCACCATGCCGACGCAGTTCGGTGAGTCGGTGGTGATGCGTTTGCTGGCTCAGAACACGGGGCTTCTGCAGCTCGGTGGCCTGCACCTGCCGCAGCGCGTGATGGAAGCCTTGCACCGTGCCATTGAACGGCCCAGCGGCATGCTGCTCGTCACTGGTCCGACCGGCAGCGGCAAGACCACCACGCTGTACGCCTCGCTCAATGCACTGAACAGCAGCGAGTGCAAGATCATCACGGTCGAGGATCCGGTCGAGTACCGCCTGCCCGGCCTCAACCAGGTGCAGGTGCACGAGAAGATCGAGCTCAGCTTCGAACGTGTGTTGCGCGCCGCACTGCGCCAGGATCCGGACGTGGTGCTGGTGGGTGAAATGCGCGACCAGGTGACCGCCGAGGTCGGGCTGCGCGCCGCGATGACCGGCCACCTGGTGCTCTCCACCCTGCACACCAACGACGCGCTGTCGACCCCCATGCGTCTGCTCGACATGGGCGTGCCGCGCTACATGGTGGCGTTGTCGCTGCACCTGGTGCTGGCGCAGCGCCTGGTGCGCACGGTGTGCGGCCATTGCGCCGAGGAGCATGAGCCCGACGCTCGTGAGCGCGCGGCCTTCGAGTCCGCCGGCGTCGCCCTGCCCGAGGGCCTGAAGCTGCGTCGCGGGCGCGGTTGCATCCATTGCAGCCAGACCGGCTACAGCGGCCGTACCGGCGTCTATGAGTTCCTTGAGATGGATGGTGAGCTGATCGCTGCGCTCAACCACGGTGACGACGCTGCATTCAAGCGCCTTGGCCAGCAGCGCATGGCCGGCCACCAGCTGCGCCACGACGCGCTGCGACGCGTGCTGATCGGGGTGACCACGGTCGAAGAAGCGCTGCGCGTGTCGGTGGCCAGCGAGGAGCTGCCCGCGTCATGAGGTTCGCCTGGGCCGGCCGAAATCTGAGCAACCCCGCACAAGGCCTGCAGGAAGGCGAGCTGGACGCGGCCACTGCCAGTGCGGCGGCCGAAGCCTTGCGTGGACAAGGCATCACGCCGCTGCGCATCGAGGCGTTGCCGGGTCAGGCAACGGCGTCGGGAGGCGATGCAGGCTTGGGCTGGCTGGAGCGCTTGCAGGGCCTGCTGCGGCGGGGCATTGCGCCAGTGGACATGCTGATCCTGGCCCGCCAGCTGCACACCTTGTTGAAGAGCGGCGTGCCCATCCTGCGCGCACTGGCCGGGCTCACAGAATCGGCGGCCAGCCAGCAAATGCGCGACACCTTGCTGCAGGTGCGCGCCAGTCTGGAGTCGGGCGTGGATCTGAGCAAGTGCTTCGCCCAGCAGCCGCGCGTTTTCGACCCCTTCTTCGTGGCCATGGTGCGTGTGGGTGAGATGACCGGCCGGCTCGACGAGGTCTTCCTGCGCCTCTTCCATCACATGGAGTTCGAGCAGTTCATGCGCCAGCAGGTGAAGTCGGCTCTGCGCTACCCGACCTTCGTCATCATCGCCATGGTGGTGGCCATCGCGGTCATCAACGTCTGGGTGATCCCGGCCTTCGCGCAGGTGTTTGCCACGCTGGGCGCCGAATTGCCGCTGGCCACGCGCCTGCTGCTGGCCACCTCCAATTTCACCTTGCAGTACGGCTGGGCGCTGCTGGCCGGAGCGGTGGTCGCTTTCTTCTTCTGGCGGCACTGGCTGGGCACTGCTGCAGGTCGCCTCGCTTGGGACCGACTGACGCTTCGCATGCCCATCGCCGGCCCCATCGTGCTCAAGGCACAGCTGGCCCGCTTCGCGCGCAGCCTGGCGCTGGCATTGCGTAGTGGTGTGGCGGTCGAGCAGTCTCTTGGCGTGGTGGCGCAGACGGCCGACAACCGCCACATCGCGCAAAAGGTCGAGGGCATGCGCGCGTCCATCGAGCGCGGCGAGTCGCTGCTGCGTGCTGCCATCCAGACGCAGGTCTTCACGCCCGTGGTGCTGCAGATGATCGCCGTCGGCGAGGAGACCGGCGCCGTGGACGAGCTCATGCAGGAAGTGGCCGATCTCTACGGCAACGAAGTGCAGTACGAGCTGAAGACCCTGAGTCAGCAGATCGAGCCCATCCTCATCGTGTTTCTGGGGGTGCTGGTGCTGGTCCTGGCCATGGGCGTGTTCCTGCCCATCTGGGATCTGGGCCGCGCCAACTTCGGGGGGCGGAG
>JAFLDI010000486.1 GCA_017302485.1 Burkholderiales bacterium
GGGTCGGAAACCCCGCGCACGTCGCGCGGGGGAAGCGCCGCGGCCCCGGTCTCCCGGGGCGGGGCGGGGTCGTGGGGGTCTGCGTGGGGGTCAGCGTGGGGGTCAGCAGCCCGCGACGCGCTCGATCTCGGTCAGCACCTCGTGGATCATGCTGTTGGTGCCCGCGGGCTGGCCGCGCTTGTCCCGGCCCAGGATCAGCCCGGCCGCGATCAGCGCCTTGGCGTAGCGGGACTCCCGGTCCTCGTACCGGCCGACCTGGAAGAGCAGCCGCCCGCTGGCGGTGACATCCGCGCCCTGGTCCGTGTGGGTGACGGTGACGTTCTCTTCAACCCCGTCGATCTCGATCTGCCTGATGAACATGCGTGGTCTCCTGTGGGGCGTGGCGGTTGGTCACTTGCGGAAGATGCGTTCGGCCTCAACTCCGGCCCGGTAGCCCGCGTCAAACCCGATGTCGGCCCCGGCCTTCAGCCCGATCTCGAAGGCCATGTCGATCACGTCCCGCAGGCTGGCGACGCTGATGTCGTGCACCGCGTGTCCTATCCGCAGGCTCACGCCACCGGGCACGCGCCTCACCTCTGCCTCGAGCGGTGCTCCATCGAGCGTGACGCTGGCCCCGCCGGTCGTGCCTGGCGCTGCGAGCACTGCGACGATCCCGCCTGCGAGCACGCATTGCGCCAAATGGCACCGCGCTGACCCGTGCCGACTCAATGGCGCGTCGCGCCCTCGTCGCCCGGGTGCGCGCCGGGCGTGAACAGCTCCCCCACATCCACCGCATCAAAGCGGTAGTGGCGGCCGCAGAAGTCGCAGCCCACCTCGATCTCGCCGCGCTCGGCAATGATCGAGTCGGCCTCATCGCGGCCCAGAGAGCTGAGCATGTCGCGCACCCGCTCGGGTGAGCAGCTGCACGAAAAGCGCGGTGCCAGCGGCTCGAAGCGGCGCACCGTCTCTTCCCAGAACAGGCGGCGCAGCACGGTGTCCGCGTCCAGGGTCAGCAGCTCCTCGCGGGTCAGCGTGGCGCTCAGGTGAGCGATGCGGTTGAAGGCCTCGGACAGCCCGATCTCATCCTCATTGCGGCGGCCGCCCAGGTTGCCTTCGCCTTCCACCGGCAGGCGCTGGATCAGCAGGCCGGCGGCGATCTCGTCGTTGGCAGCCAGCACCAGGCGGGTGTCGAGTTGCTCGGACTGCAGCATGTAGTGCTCCAGCACCTGTGAAAGCTGCTGCAGCGGCTCGCGCTGGTCACCATGCAGCGGCACCACGCCCTGGTAGGGCTGCTGGCCGGGCAGGCGGTCCTTGGGGTCCAGCGTGATCGCGCAGCGACCCTGTCCATGCACGTTCAGCAGGGCCTCCAGCCGGGCGCCCTCGGGCACCTCGCCCACCACCTTGGCCGTGGCGCGGAATCCGAGTTCACTGTTGGCTTCGGCCACCGCCAGCTTGACCGGGCCATCGCCCAGGACCTGCAGGATCAGGGAACCGTTGAACTTGATGTTGGCCTGCATCAGCATGGCCGCAGCGGCCATCTCGCCCAGCAGTTGGCGCACCTCGGGCGGGAAGGCGCCCGCCTCCTGGCGCCGCGTCAGCACCTCGCGCCAGCTGTCGGTCAGACGCACCAGCATGCCGCGCACCGGCAGGCCCTCGAAGATGAATTTGTGGAGTTCGCTCATGGAAAAAGCCGCCGGCTGCAGTGAGGGCAGCGGCGGCCGGATCGTCAGGTGGGGCGCCCGGGCCGGATTTCCAGGGGCGCGATGGGGATAATTCTACGGATGGATGTGCGAACCGAAGCGCTGAGGGTCTTGCAGCTGACCGATCCCGAGGCCAAGTGCGCCGCGGCCACCGCCCTGTACGCAGCGGTCCAGCAGGGTGCCGCCGCCGACCCGCTGGCGCAGCTGGACGCCAACGACAGCGCCCTGCCCGGTCGGCCGACCCGACCGACACTGGTGGCCGCCACCCAGGTGGCGCACCGCTCGCCGCACACGGTGGCTGGCCGCGCCGCGCTGCTGCACGCGATCTGCCACATCGAGTTCAACGCCATCAACCTGGCACTCGACGCGGTGTGGCGATTTGGCGGCATGCCGGTGGAGTTCTACCGCGACTGGCTGCAGGTGGCGGCCGAGGAGGCGCTGCACTTCCGGCTTCTGCGCGAGCACCTGGCCACGCTGGGCCACGCCTACGGCGACTTCGACGCCCACGACGGCCTGTGGCGCATGACCGCCGCCACCGCCGGTGACATCGTCGCCCGCATGGCCCTGGTGCCGCGCACGCTGGAGGCCCGCGGCCTGGACGCCACACCGCCGATACAGGCCCGCCTGGCCAAGGCGGGCGACCACGCCGCGGTGGCCATCCTCGACATCATCCTGCGCGACGAGGTGGGTCATGTCGCGATCGGCAACCACTGGTACCTGTGGCTGTGCCAGCAACGCGGTCTGGACGCGCTGGCGCTGTATCCCGAGCTGGCCCGGCGCTACCAGGCGCCCCGATTGCGTGCGCCGCTGAACCTGGACGCGCGCCGACGCGCCGGCTTCAGCGAGGCCGAACTGGTGCGTCTGGAGGCGGACAGCAAGGCATGAGGCTTGCAAGCAGGTCCGCGGGACAAACCGCATGGCATTCGGCGATGACCGCCGTAAACTGGCCGTTTCACCACTACGCCGGACACACGGCAATCGAGGATCTCATGGCCCAACACGACACCCGTCGCTTCCTGAAGGCTGCCG
>JAFLDI010000487.1 GCA_017302485.1 Burkholderiales bacterium
CTCCAGCGCCGCAATCTGGCGGCAGACGGCGCTCTGCGTGACGGCCAGTTCCTCGGCTGCGCCGGTATAACTGCCATGCCGGGCCGCGGCCTCGAAGGCGGCGAGCGCGGCGGTCGACGGAAGGCGGCGGCGCATGGGGCCCGAGGGGGTTTTCGAAGTGCGTTCGTGGAATTCTGGAGTGCAAGAATAGCGTTTGTCGCCCACTGTGTTGCACCTGAAAATCCCGCCCGGATCGACACCGCCTGGAGCACGAGATGACTTCTTCGAACACTAAGGCCCGCTTTCAATGGGACGACCCGCTGCTGCTGGACCAGCAGCTCAGCGACGACGAGCGCGCCGTGCGCGACGCCGCGCGCGCCTACTGCCAGGACCGGCTGGCGCCGCGCGTTCAGCAGGCCTTCCGCCACGAGAAGACCGACCCGGCCATCTTCCGCGAGATGGGTGAGCTGGGCCTGCTGGGCCCGACCATCCCCGAGACCTACGGCGGCGCCGGCCTCAACTACGTGTGCTACGGGCTGATCGCGCGCGAGGTCGAGCGTGTCGACTCGGGCTACCGCAGCATGATGAGCGTGCAGTCGTCGCTGGTCATGGTGCCGATCAACGAGTTCGGCAACGAGGCCACCAAGCGCAAATACCTGCCTCGGCTGGCCACCGGCGAGTGGATCGGCTGCTTCGGCCTCACCGAACCCAACCACGGCTCCGACCCCGGCAGCATGATCACGCGCGCCAAGAAGGTCGACGGCGGCTACAGCCTTTCCGGCAGCAAGATGTGGATCAGCAACAGCCCGATCGCCGACGTCTTCGTGGTCTGGGCCAAGGACGACGGCGGGCAGATCCGCGGCTTCGTGCTCGAGAAGGGCTGGAAGGGCCTGTCGGCGCCGGCCATCCACGGCAAGGTGGGCCTGCGCGCGTCGATCACCGGCGAGATCGTGATGGACAACGTGTTCTGCCCCGAGGAGAACGCCTTCCCCGAGGTGCGCGGCCTCAAGGGCCCGTTCACCTGCCTGAACAGCGCGCGCTATGGCATCGCCTGGGGCGCCCTGGGTGCGGCCGAGGACTGCTTCCACCGCGCCCGCCAGTACACCATGGACCGCATCCAGTTCGGCCGCCCCCTGGCCGCCAACCAGCTGGTGCAGAAGAAGCTGGCCGACATGCTCAGCGAGATCACGCTGGGCCTGCAGGGCTGCCTGCGCCTGGGCCGCATGAAGGACGAGGGCTCGGCGGCGGTGGAGATCACCTCCATCATGAAGCGCAACAGCTGCGGCAAGGCGCTGGACATCGCGCGCCAGGCACGGGACATGATGGGCGGCAACGGCATCAGCGACGAGTTCGGCGTGGCGCGCCACCTGGTCAACCTGGAGGTCGTCAACACCTACGAGGGCACGCACGACATCCATGCGCTGATCCTGGGCCGCGCCATCACCGGCATCGCCGCCTTCAACTGAGATGCCCGCACCCCGTCCGCTGCAGGGCGTCCGCGTCCTCGACCTCTCGCGCGTGCTGGCCGGCCCCTGGTCGGCGCAGCTGCTGGCCGACTATGGCGCCGACGTCATCAAGGTCGAGCGGCCGGGTGCCGGCGACGACACGCGCGCCTGGGGCCCGCCCTGGTGGGGCGACCCGGCCGAGCGCATGTCGGCCTACTACCTCAGCTGCAACCGTGGCAAGCGCTCGGTGGCGGTGGACCTGGCCAGCCCCGAAGGCGCCGCCTTCGTGCGCGAACTGGCCCGCCACGCCGACGTGGTGCTCGAGAACTACAAGGTCGGCCAGCTCGCCAAATACGGTCTGGACCACGGCAGCCTGTCGGCGCTCAATCCGCGCCTGGTCTACTGCTCGGTCACCGGCTACGGACAGGACGGGCCGTATGCGCAGGCGGCCGGATATGACTTCGCCATCCAGGCCACCGGCGGCCTGATGAGCGTGACCGGCGAGAAGGACGGCACCCCGGGCAGCGAGCCGCAGAAGGTGGGTGTGGCGGTGGCCGACCTCTTCACCGGCCTGTATGCCACCACCGCCATCCTGGCGGCGCTGCGCCAGGCCGAGGCCACCGGCCGCGGCTGCCACATCGACGCCGCGCTGCTCGACGTGCAGGTGGCCATGCTGGCCAACCAGGCCAGCAACCATCTGGTGGGCGGCATCACGCCCAGGCGCATGGGCAATGCGCACGCCAACGTCGTGCCCTACCAGGTGCTGCCCACGCAGGACGGCCACATCGTGCTGGCGGTGGGCAACGACGGCCAGTTCCAGCGCTTCTGCCAACTGGCCGGCCGGCCCGAGGTGGCACAGGACCCGCGCTTCGTCAGCAATTCGGCGCGCATCGGCCACCGCGACGAGCTGATCCCGCTGATCGCCGCGTGGATGCTCGAGCGCACCACGCAGCAATGGTGCGACCTGCTCGAACCCAACGCCGTGCCCTGCGCACCCATCCTGAACCTGCCGCAGGTCTTCCAGCATCCGCAGGTGCTGGCGCGGGGCATGAAGGCGCAGCTGGTCGATGACCAGGGCCGCCCCATGCCGACGGTGCCCAACCCGATGCGCTTCGACGGCCAGCGTGCGATGGCGCCGCAGGCGCCGCCGCACATCGACGAACACGGCGACGCCATCCGCCAGGCGGTGGCCGCCGGCCAGGGCTGGCCGGCCCGCTGACCCGCCTTTCCCCCACCCCGCACGAATTCCCATGCCGCGACCGCAGGCCGTGCCCACCGTGCAGATCGACAACGAGCGGGTCATCGTCACCGAATGGCGCTTCGCGCC
>JAFLDI010000488.1 GCA_017302485.1 Burkholderiales bacterium
CCCTCGGCCGCGGGCAGGCTGGCGGCCAGGTAGGCCAGCACGGCGGCCAGTGCCAGCCAGGTCGCAGAGGCGGCAGATAAAATCATGCCCACAGTGTACCGGCGCCCCCGCAGGCCCGACGCACCATCTGCCACCTCTGCGGAGCGCTTACATCCCATGGCTTCCACCCTCACCGATCGCCTGTCGCACCTGGTCAAGACCATGCGGGGCCAGGCCCGCATCACCGAGTCCAATGTGCAGGACATGCTGCGCGAGGTGCGCATGGCCCTGCTGGAGGCCGATGTGGCGCTGCCGGTGGTGCGCGATTTCATCGCGCGGGTCAAGGACAAGGCCCTGGGCCAGGAAGTGGTGGGCTCGCTCAACCCGGGCCAGGTGCTGGTGTCCATCGTCCAGAAGGAGCTGGCTGCGACGATGGGCGAGGGGGTCGCCGACATCAACCTCGCCGCCCAGCCGCCTGCGGTGATCCTGATGGCCGGCCTGCAGGGCGCCGGCAAGACCACCACCACCGCCAAGCTCGCCAAGCACCTGATCGAGCGCCGCAAGAAGAAGGTGCTGACGGTCTCGGCCGACGTCTACCGACCTGCCGCGATCGAGCAGCTCAGAACGGTCACGAAACAGGCCGGCGCCGAGTGGTTTCCCTCCGAGCCCAACCAGAAGCCGCGCGACATCGCCCTGGCCGCACTGGACCACGCCAGGCGCCATTACTTCGACGTCCTGCTGGTGGACACCGCCGGCCGCCTGGCGATCGACGAGGCGCTGATGGCCGAGATCCGCGAACTGCACGCGACGATCCACCCTGTCGAAACGCTGTTCGTGGTGGATGCCATGCAAGGCCAGGACGCGGTCAACACCGCCAGGGCCTTCAAGGAGGCGTTGCCACTGACCGGCGTGGTGCTGACCAAGCTGGATGGCGACTCACGCGGTGGCGCGGCGCTGTCGGTGCGTCAGGTCACGGGTGCACCGATCAAGTTCGCCGGTGTGTCCGAGAAGATTGACGGCCTGGAGGTCTTCGACGCCGAGCGCCATGCCGGACGGGTGCTGGGCATGGGCGACATCGTCGCGCTGGTCGAGGAGGTCACCAAGGGCGTCGACATCGCTGCCGCGCAGAAGCTGGCCGAGAAAGTCAAGTCCGGCAGCGGATTCGACCTGAATGACTTCCTGGCCCAGATCAGCCAGATGAAGAAGATGGGCGGCCTGGGCAATCTGATGGACAAGCTGCCCACGCAGTTGGCCGCCAAGGCCGGTCAGGCCGACATGGACCGCGCCGAGCGTGACATGAAGCGCATGGAGGGCATCCTCAACGCGATGACCGCCAAGGAGCGCCGCCAGCCCGCCCTGCTGATGGACGGCAAGTCAAAGGCCAGCCGCAAGCGCCGCATCGCCGCTGGCGCCGGCGTGCAGATCCAGGACGTCAACCGCCTGCTCAACCAGTTCGACCAGATGCAGGGGATGATGAAGAAGATGAAGGGCGGCGGCCTGATGAAAATGATGAAGAAGCTCGGCGGCATGAAGGGCATGATGCCGCCAGGCTTTCCAGGGGCCTGAGGCCGCACGGCCGGCCTCAGCCGCCGGCCTGCTCGTCCAGCCGCTGCTGGATCTGCTGCTGCAGCGTCGCCGCCAGCGCGCGCCGCTCGGCGTGCGCACTGGCCTGCGGCGGCAGGAAGTCCACCGCCACGCTCAGGCCCTGCGCGGCCAGCACGCGCCACAGGCTCTGCAGCAGCGTGGTCTCGCCGATGTACTGCGCCGCCACCGAGAACGGCTGACCCGGCTCGGCAAAGCGCAGCGCCACCGGCTGGATCGGTGCGGCCACCGCGATCGCCGCCTGCAGCAGGTTGGCATGGAAGGGCAGCACGGTGGCGCCGGGGCCGGTGGTGCCCTCGGGGAACACCGCCACCGTCTCGCCGCGCTGCAACGCCGCGGCCATCTCGTGGACCATGCGCATCGCATCGCGCTTGCGTTCGCGCTCGATGAACAGTGTGCCGGCGCCGGCGATCAGCCAGCCCAGCAGCGGCCAGCGCTTGACGTCGGCCTTGCTGACGAAGCGCGCCTGCGGGCAGGCGGCGTGGATGGCGGCGATGTCCAGCCAGCTGACATGGTTGGCCACCAGCAGCGCGCCACCGGGGCGCGGCGCGCCCTGCACGCTCAGCGTCAGACCGGCGCGGCGCAGCAGCACCGCGCTCCACCACTGGATGCGCCGCTGTCGGCTGGCCACATCCAGGCGCTGCCACAGCAGCGCCATCAGCAGCATGCCGTGCAGCAGATGAAGCACCAGGCCGACACTGCGACCCAGCGCGCGCAACGCCGCCATCAGCCCAGGTAGGCCACGGTGCCGGCCACCACGGTGGCACGCACGCGACCGGGCAGAGCGGTGCCGCTGGTGCTGAAGTCGAAGGGCGTGTGCTTGCCCTGGCTGCGCAGGCTGGCGGGTTCGACCTGCCAGACAGCCGCCGGGTCGAACACGCACAGGTCGGCCACACCGCCTTCGGTCAGGCGGCCGGCGCTTTCGGCCAGCGAACCCAGCGCATCGCCCAGCACCGCCACCGGACGGCTGGTGATGCGTGCCAGCGTGTCAGCCAGGCTCAGGCCGCTGTCCTGGCCCCATTTCAGCGCCAGGCTCAGCAGCAGCTCCAGCCCGGTGGCGCCGGGCTCGGCCTCGCCGAAAGGCAGCGTCTTGGCATCGTCGTCCACCGGGTTGTGGTCGGAGACCAACGCGGCGATGGTGCCGTCGGCCAGCGCGGCAC
>JAFLDI010000489.1 GCA_017302485.1 Burkholderiales bacterium
AGCGCGCCTACATCGATGCAATCGATGGCGCGCGGCGGCGGGTCGATCTGATCTCGCCCTACTTCTACCCCGGCCAGGGCTTTCGGCGTGCCCTGCGGCAGGCGGCGCGCCGCGGCGTGCAGGTGCGGCTGCTGCTGCAGGGCCGGCCCGACTATCGGTTGGCCGCCACCGCAGCCCGCGTGCTCTATGACGAACTGCTGGGGCAGGGCGTGCAGATCTTCGAGTACACGCCAGCCTTCCTGCACGCCAAGGTCTGCGTGGTCGACGACGACTGGGCCACGGTCGGCAGCTCCAACATTGATCCGCTGTCGCTGCTGCTGAACCTGGAGGCCAATCTGCTGGTGCGCGACGCTGCCTTCGCCGCCACCGCGGCCGCCGCCTTCAACGACGCGGTGGCCGTGTCGCAGCGCGTCACCGACGCACCACTGGGCCGCGGCGCCTTTGCGGCATTGCGGCGCGGCCTGATCGCCTCGCTCGCACACTGGTACCTGCGGATGGCTGGTCTGAGCGGTCGCTACTGATCGCCCGCCAGCACCAGGTTGCGCCCGAGCGAGGGCCTTGATCCGCGCAGTCTTGCTGCAGATCAAGCGCCGGAATCGCCTCCCGTGGCTGACTGGCGTCGTACGGAACGGGGTAGGGTGTCAAAAAGTGAGATCAACACGAAAAAAGACGAGACAGGCTGGCGCAGTGATGCGATGATCAGTACTGTGTAATATGCACATTCAGGAGATTCCCATGCGATTGCGCTTCATCCTTGGCGTGCTGGGTGGCTTGGCGGCACTGGCCGTTTCGGCCCATGCCGCGCCGCCTGCCGGCCGCTTGCTGGCGTCCAACTGCTTCCAGTGCCACGGCACCGACGGCAAGGGCCCGGGCTTCGACCGACTGGCCGGCAAGTCCGCCAATGAGATCTATGAGGAGATGAAGGATTTCCAGTCGGGCAAGGAAGGCAACGGCATCATGGCCAAGCACTCCTGGATCTACACCGATGAGCAACTGCACGCGCTGGCGGGCTGGTTCTCGCAACAAAACCTGAGCCGCAGGAGCGCCCAATGAACAAGCCTGTGCTGAACCGGCGCCAACTGCTGTTGGCCGCGACCGCCGCTGGCCTGATGCCGAGCTTCCCGGCCCACACCCTGGAGAAGGCGCGTGTCATCGTGATTGGCGGCGGCATGGCGGGTGCCACGCTGGCCAAGTACCTGCGCAAGTGGGGCCCGAACCTGCAGGTCACGCTGATCGATCGCAACGCGCGCTACACCAGCTGCATCATGAGCAGCCTGGTGCTGAGCGGCCAGCGCAAGCTCTCCAGCCTGCAGTACGACTACGCCGCGCTGAAGCAGAAGTACGGCGTCACGGTCCGCACCGATGAGGTGCTGGCGGTTGACCCGGTGGCGCGCTCGGTCACCCTGGGCTCAGGCAAGGTCCTGCGCGCCGAGCGCATCGTGCTGGCCCCCGGCGTCGAATTCGACCCGGTGCCCGGGCTGAGCAACCCGGATGCCATGCCGCACGCCTGGAAGGCGGGCCCGCAGACCACCTTGCTGCGTCAGCAACTGCTGGCCATGCAGCCCGGCGGCACCGTGGTGCTGACGATTCCCAAGGTGCCCTACCGCTGCCCTCCGGGCCCCTACGAGCGCGCCTGCCTGCTGGCAGACTGGTTGAAGACGAAGAAGCCGGGCTCCAGGCTGCTGGTCCTCGACGCCAACGCCGACTTCGTCACCGAGAAGGACAACTTCTCCAGCGCCTTCTTCGACCTGCATGGCGATGTCATCGAGTACCGGACCAACACCGAGGTGCTCTCGGCCGATGCCGCGACCATGACGCTGCAGACCAGCACGGGTCCGGTGCAGGGCCAGGTGATCAACCTGATTCCACGCCAGCGTTGCGGCAGCATCGTGACCTCGGCCGGCCTGGCCAATGCCACCGAGGGGCGCTTTGCCGGGGTCAACGTGCTGAACTACGAGAGCACCGCCGCGGCCGGCATCCATGTGATCGGCGACAGCAGCGCGACCACCCAGCCCAAGGCCGGCCACATCGCCAACCAGGAGGCGAAGGTCTGCGCCGATGCGATCGTGCGGGCCTTCGCGGGCGAACAGCCGGATCCGGCGCCGGTGACCAATTCGGCCTGCTTCTCCACGATCACGATGAGCAAGGCCTCCTGGCTGCATGCTGGTTTCCAGTACAACCCGGCCACCGGACAGATGACGGGCGTGCCCAATGCCAGCGGCGCCTCGATCGGCTGGAACGCGGACAACTTCGACCAGATGAACGACTGGTTCCGTGCGCTGATGGCCGATACCTTTGCCTGAGTGAGCACTCGCGCAGCCCTCAGGCGCCGCCCCACAGGCGGTGCATGACGGCTGTGAAGTCCAGCCTGGCAGCATCGCGGCCGGACTGCAGATGTGCGCGACGCACCCAGTGCCCGGCCACCATCACGTCGCGCCAGGGGCGTGTCGGTGCCGAAAAGACCAGCGCATCGAGCCGGTGCGGGCCGGGGATGCCGGCCAGCGCCGGATCGCCCTCGTCCAGCACCAGCAGGTCGGCACGGGCGCCTGGCTGCAGGCCCCAGGCGGCTTGGCCCGCGGCGGCGGCGCCGGCATGGCGCACGGCCTCGAACAGGCGCGCCGCAGTGGCGGGTTGGCCGGC
>JAFLDI010000049.1 GCA_017302485.1 Burkholderiales bacterium
GACGGCCTGGTCGCGGGCCGGGTCGGCCTCAGGGGTGCGGCGCTTCTCGACCTCGCCCAGCCGGTGTCGCAGGGCGTCGATCAACAGTGCACGCCGCCGCGGGTTGTCCAGCAGGTCGTCTTCCAGGTAGGGGTTGCGCTGCACCACCCAGATGTCGCCCAGCACCTCGTAGAGCATGCGCGCCGAACGGCCAGTGCGGCGCTCCTCGCGCAGGCGGTTCAGGACCTCCCAGGCACGCGGGCCCAGCAGGCGCAACACGATCTCGCGGTCGGACAGCGAGGTGTAGTTGTACGGGATCTCGCGCAGCCGGGGCGCGCTGTCATGGCGGTCGGCGACGGGCGCCAGGGGAGCAATCGGGTGCGGGGCGTTCATGTCGGGCAGGTGCGCTCGGGCGGGCGGGCAGGATGCACCTGGCAGGGGGCTCGGCGGAACGTGGAGGAGAATGCTACCGCAGCGCAGCAAACCCCACCGTCCAGAGGGACCGCGGCCAGCTGGCAATCCCGGGGCAGCCGGGTTTCTCCGGCTTGCCCTCAGGCCACTTGAGCGGCGACAACGCGATTGTCACATGCGGGGGACACACTCCCGCCTTTGTCTTTTTTGCCTGGAGAGCTCCCCCATGAAGCAACGATTGGCCTTGCTGGCCCTGGCCGGCCTGTTCAGCAGCACTGCCCATGCGCAGGTCGAGGTGCAGTGGTGGCACTCGATGGGCGGTGCGCTGGGCGAATGGGTCAATGACCTGGCCAAGGACTTCAACGCCAGCCAGAAGGATTACAAGATCGTTCCCACCTTCAAGGGCAGCTACGACGAGTCGATGACTGCTGCCATCGCCGCCTTCCGCGCCGGCAACGCCCCGCACATCCTGCAGGTCTTCGAGGTGGGCACGGCCACGATGATGGCCAGCAAGGGTGCGATCAAGCCGGTGGCCGAGGTCATGAAGGAAGCCGGTCAGAAGTTCGACCCCGGCGCCTACGTGCCCGCGGTGGCCGGCTACTACACCGCGCCCAATGGCCAGATGCTGAGCTTCCCGTTCAACAGCTCCACCCCGGTCTTTCACTACAACAAGGACGCGCTCAAGGCCGCCGGTCTGGACCCCAACAAGCCGCCCACCACCTGGCCCGAGGTGGCGCTGGCCGCCGCCAAGCTCAAGGCCAGCGGCCACAAGTGCCCCTACACCACCAGCTGGATCAGCTGGACGCAGCTGGAGAGCTTCTCGGCCTGGCACAACACGCTGTTCGCCACCAAGAACAACGGCTTCGGCGGTCTGGACACCCGGCTGGCCTTCAACACGCCGCTGCACCTGCGACACGTCGAGAACCTGGCCAACATGGCCCAGCAGGGCCTGTTCGTCTACAAGGGCCGCGGCAACAAGGCCGATGCGGTCTTCGTCTCGGGCGAGTGCGCGATGATGACCGGGTCCTCGGCGCTCTATGGCAACGTCAAGCGCAATGGCAAGTTCGACTACGGCATCGGCACCCTGCCCTATTACCCGGATGTCCCCGGGGCGCCGCAGAACACCGTGATCGGTGGCGCCAGCCTGTGGGTGATGGCCGGCAAGAAGGCGCCTGAGTACAAGGGCGTGGCAGCGTTCTTCGCCTACCTCTCGCAACCCGAAGTCGCCGCCAAGAGCCACCAGCGCACCGGCTACCTGCCGGTCACCAAGGCCTCGTTCGAGCTCACCGACCAGTCGGGCTTCTACAAGGCCAATCCGGGCACCGATGTGTCGGTCACCCAGATGATTCGCAAGACCACCGACAAGTCACGCGGCGTGCGCCTGGGCAACTTCGTGCAGATCCGCACCATCATCGACGAGGAGCTCGAAGGCGTGTGGGCCGGCAAGAAGAGCGCCAAGGAAGCCCTCGACACCGCGATCACCCGCGGCAACGAACAGCTCGAGCGCTTCCAGAAGGCCCAGAAGTGACCTGACTGGCCGCCCCCGGCAGGGGCGGCCCCTGTGATGGAAAAACGCGTCCTCTTCCGCAGCCGCTGGCTGCCCTGGCTGCTGATCGCGCCGCAGATGGCGATCGTGCTGGTGTTCTTCTTCTGGCCTGCCGGCCAGGCGCTGTGGCAGAGCGTGCTGCAGCAGGATGCCTTCGGCACCAGCACCGAGTTCGTCGGATGGGCCAACTTCGAGCGCCTGTTCAGCGACCCGGGCTACCTGGAGTCGTTCCGGCTGACGGTGCTCTACTCGGGGCTGGTGGCCGGCACCGGGCTGGCCGTGTCGCTGCTGCTGGCGGTGATGGCCGACCGGGTGGTGCGCGGCTCGCGCTTCTACCGCACGCTGCTGGTCTGGCCCTATGCGGTGGCACCGGCGGTGGCGGGCGTGCTGTGGATGTTCCTGTTCATGCCAGGCCTGGGCGTGGTCAGCCACGGCCTGGGCTGGCTGGGCATCGAGTGGAACCACCTGCTCGACAGCGGCCATGCACTGACGCTGATCGTGGTGGCCGCGGTGTGGAAGCAGGTCTCGTACAACTTCCTGTTCTTCCTGGCGGGGCTGCAGGCCATCCCCAAGTCGCTGATCGAAGCGGCGGCCATCGACGGCGCCGGCCCCTGGCGGCGCTTCTGGACAGTGCAGTTCCCACTGCTGTCGCCCACCGCCTTTTTCCTGCTGGTGATGAACATCGTCTACGCCTTCTTCGACACCTTCGCGATCGTCGATGCGGCCACCAGCGGCGGCCCGGGCAAGGACACCTCCATCCTGGTCTACAAGGTCTACTACGACGGCTTCAAGGCGCTGGACATGGGCGGCTCGGCCGCGCAGTCGGTGGTGCTGATGGTGGTGGTGGTGGCGTTGACCGTGCTGCAGTTCCGCTTCGTCGAGCGCAAGGTGCAGTATTGAGCCGGGGCCTGAAAAGACATGATTGAAAAGCGCCCCCTGGCCACCCTGCTGTCCCACCTGGTGCTGGTGCTGGGGGTGCTGGTCATCGTGTTCCCGGTGTGGCTGACCTTCGTCGCCTCGACCCACACGGCCGAGGAGATCGCCCAGGGCCGGCCGATGTCGATCTGGCCCGGCAGCCATCTGCTGGAAACCTATGGCCTGGCGCTGCTCGGTGGCCAGACCAGCGCCGGCTCCACCGTGCCGCCGGCGCTGCCGATGATGGGTATCAGCCTGGTCAGCGCGCTGGTGATCGCGCTGGGCAAGATCGCCATCTCACTGCTGTCGGCCTTCGCCATTGTCTACTTCCGCTTTCCGCTGCGCGGGCTGGTGTTCTGGATGATCTTTGTGACGCTGATGCTGCCGGTGGAGGTGCGCATCGGGCCCACCTACGAGGTGGTGTCGCAGCTGGGCATGCTCAACACCTATGCCGGCCTGACCGTACCGCTGATCGCCAGCGCCACCGCCACCTTCCTGTTCCGCCAGTTCTTCCTGACGGTGCCCGACGAGCTGGTCGAGGCCGCGCGCATCGACGGCGCCGGCCCGCTGCGCTTTTTCAAGGACGTGCTGCTGCCGCTGTCCACCACCAGCATCGCGGCGCTCTTCGTGATCCAGTTCATCTACGGCTGGAACCAGTACCTGTGGCCGCTGCTGGTGACCACCGACGAGGGCATGTACCCGATCGTCATGGGCATCAAGCGCCTGATCGCCGGCGAGGCCTACACCGAGTGGAACGTGGTGATGGCCACGGCGATGCTGGCGATGCTGCCGCCGGCACTGGTGGTGATCTTCATGCAGAAATGGTTCGTCAAGGGCCTGGTCGACTCCGAGAAATAAGCCATGGCAAGCATCTCCCTGCGCCGCGTTGAGAAGGCCTACGGCCACGGTGCCAAGCTCAACAAGGTGATCCACGGGCTGGACGCCGAAATCAGCGACGGCGAGTTCATCGTCATCGTCGGCCCCTCGGGCTGCGGCAAGAGCACGCTGCTGCGCATGGTGGCCGGGCTGGAGGAAATCACGGGCGGAGAGATCGCCATCGGCGAGCGGGTGGTCAACGAGCTCGAGCCCTCGCAGCGCGACATCGCGATGGTCTTCCAGAACTACGCGCTCTACCCGCACATGAGCGTCTACGACAACATGGCCTATGGCCTGAAGATCGCCGGCCGGCCCAAGGCCGAGATCGACGAGCGGGTGCGCAAGGCCGCCGGCATCCTGGAGCTGGGCCACCTGCTGGAGCGCCGCCCGCGCGAGCTCTCGGGCGGCCAGCGCCAGCGCGTGGCGATGGGCCGCGCGATCGTGCGCCAGCCGCAGGTCTTCCTGTTCGACGAGCCGCTGTCCAACCTCGACGCCAAGCTGCGCGCGCAGACCCGGCTGGAGATCCAGAAGCTGCACCGCGAGCTGGGCATCACCAGCCTGTTCGTCACCCATGATCAGGTCGAGGCGATGACGCTGGCGCAGCGCATGATCGTGATGAATGGCGGGCGCATGGAGCAGTTCGGCACACCCGAGCAGGTCTATGGCCGGCCGGCCAGCACCTTCGTCGCCGGCTTCATCGGCTCGCCGCCGATGAACCTGCTGGACGGCGAGGCGACCGCGTCGACCTTCGCGCACCAAGGCCAGTCGCTGGCGCTGCCGGCACCCGCGCCGCGCGCCAGTGCGCTGGTGCTGGGCCTGCGCCCCGAGCACGCCCAGGTGGATGCGGCCGGCTGGCCGATGCAGGTGCAGACGGTGGAGATGCTTGGCGCTGAGCGCCTGGTGCACGGCCAGGTGCTGGGCCAGGGCTTCACGCTGCGCATCGACAGCACCTTGCCGGCGCCGTCGGTGGGCCAGACCATTGGCGTGTCGGCCGGCGCCGAGCACCTGCACTGGTTCGACCCGATCAGCCGCCAACGGGTGGACGCCGCATGACGGCCGCCTGGCCGCTGCCGCGCTGGATCGCCCACCGCGGCGCCGGGCTGCTGGCGCCCGAGAACACGCTGGCCGCCTTCCGGGAAGGCGCGCGCCATGGCTACCGTGCCTTCGAGTGCGACGTCAAACTCTCCGGCGACGATGTGGCCTTCCTGCTGCACGACGCCCACCTGGAACGCACCACCAACGGCCAGGGCCGCGCGGCGGATCTGCCCTGGTCGGCGCTGTCGCAGCTCGACGCCGGTGGCTGGCACGGCGCTGCCTTCGCCGGCGAGCCGCCGGCCACGCTGGCGGCCATCGCCACCTGGCTGCAGCGAAACGACTATGACCTCGACCTCGAGATCAAGCCCACCCCTGGCGACGAAGAACGCACCGGCCGCCTGGTGGCTGCCGAGGTGGCCCTCCGCTGGGCTGGTCGACCACGCGTGCCGCTGCTCAGCTCCTTTCGCCCGGAGGCGCTGGCCGGCGCGCGCGCGACCGCACCCGAGCTGCCGCGCGCTCTGCTGGTTGACACCCACTGGCCAGGCTGGTGGGAGGTGGCGCTGCGCTTGGACTGCGTGGCAGTGATCACCAACTTCCTGCTGATGGATGCCGCACTCTGCGAGCGCCTGCACGCCGCGGGGCTGCGCGCGCTGTGCTACACGGTCAACGAGCCCGATGAGGCACAGCGCCTGCTGGCCTGCGGCGTGGACGGGCTGATCACCGACGCGGTCGACCGTTTCGACGCCAACGGCGCCTGATCGCGCCCCCCTCACTTGCCAGTGCCGGCTGGCGGTGCAAGGGATGGGCATGCGGCCGCCTCGGGCCTAGGCTGCGGCTCCTCATCCAGACCGTCAGGAGCCCGCCATGACCACCCTGATCGACCGCCGCGACTTCCTCGCCTGGGGCGGCGCCGCCGCGCTGACACTGGGGGGCCCACCGGCCCGGGCCCGCAGCCTGAACGCCCGCGTACTGCATGCCCTTGGCCCCTCCGATGGCTCGACACCACAGGGCGCGCCGGTCCCAGGCCCCGACGGTGCGCTGGTTGGCTGCTTCATGCACGGCGGCTCGGGCGGTCTGGGTCAGGTCTACCGGCTGGCGCCGGACGGCCACTACAGCGAACTGGTGGCCATGGTCTACAGCGATGAGCATGGCTTCAGTGCCTCCGGCGAGCCCAGCTTCGACAGCAGCGGCGCGCTGTGGGCCTGCACCGCATTCGGCGGCCTGCACCAGCAGGGGACACTGCTGCGCTACACGGTGTCGGACGGACGCCAAAGCTGGGAGCCGGGCAGCCGACGCCAGCAGGGGCCGAGCTTTCCGTTGGGTCGTCTGGCCGTGGTCGACGACCAGTTGTACGGCGTGGGTGCGATGCAGCGCGGGCGCAGTGGCAACATCGTCTTTCGAACACCGCTCGACCAGCCCTGGCGCGCCCGCGAGCTGGCATCGCCCAGTGATGCCCAGCTGGGCTCCGTGGTCTCGGGGCCCCTGCCGCTGCGCGACACTCTGGTGGGCACCACCGCCGGACCGATCGACCAGGGCGGCGCGCTCTACCGCGTGGACTTGCAGGGCGGGCCAATGCAGGTGCTTCACACCTGGCGCGACGCGGTGCCGCGTGGTGAGCTGCTGCTCGGTGACGACGGCTGGATCTGGGGCGTGGTCAGCGCCAACCGGGGGCACCACCGCGGCCAGATCTGGCGCTGCCACCCACGGCGTGGCATCCTGAAGGTGGTGCACTCGTTCAGTGGCGGCGAGGACGGCGCTTTTCCCTGTGGCGGCCTGGCCCGCCACCCCGATGGCTCGCTGTGGGGCCTGACCAATGGCGGCGGCGATCTGGCGATGCCGCGCGGCACGGCCTATCGCATTGCACCCGACGGCGGCTACGCCGTGATGCATCGCTTCAGCGAGGAAGACCCCTGCGGCTACAGCCCCGAGGGCGCGCCCGGCGTCACCGCCGACGGCTGCGTGGTGGGCTGCACTGGTGCCGGCGGCGCGCATGGCCGCGGCACCTTGTTCGCACTGGACTACTGAGCCGGACTGGGCAACTGGCGGGCACCGCGGATCGCAGGCAAGCGCCAGGCCAGCAGCGCCAGCAACGCGCTGCCAACTGCGGCACTGGCCAGGGAGGCGCGCAGGCCGACGTGCTCACCCAGCCAGCCGCCCCACAGCGCACCCGGCCCCGCAGGCAGCAGGATCAGCCAGCGCATGGTGCTGGTCATGCGACCCAGCAGCGGCTCGGGGGTGGCCGCCTGACGCAGCGAGATGAAGTTGATGAACAGGATCACCGCGCCGGCACCGAAGCACATCAGCATCCAGGCGAAGGCCCCACGCCCCACGCGCCAGCGGGGGCCAGCGCCACAGCACCCCAGCCCACCGAGGTGATCGCGAAGCCGACCACCAGACTGGGGCCGGGGCCGATGCGCCGGCTCAGGCGGTCGCCGCGCAGGCTGGCGCCGACCGTGCCCACGCCCAAGGCGATGTAGCACAGGCCCACCTGGCGCTCGTCCAGACCCAGTGTGCGCGTGGCGTGCAGGATCTGCACCACCAGCGCCGAGTGGTAGCACATCTGCCAGGTGGCCACGCAAGCCGCCAGCGACACCAGCAGGGGTTGCGAGCGCACGAAGCGCAGGCCCTCGAGCAGCTCATGCAGGAAGCCGCGGCGGGCATCGCCGTCGCGGTGCTCGGTGACGCGCAGACCCTTGAGCACGCCGGCCGAGAACGTCAGCAGCAACGCGTCGGCCAGCAGCGCCAGCGGCGCTCCCACGGCACGGATCAGCAGGCCGGCCAGTCCCGGCCCGACCACCTCGGCGCCGGAGCTGGCCAGCGCGTTCTTGGCATGGGCCTCGACCAGGCGTTCGCGTGGCACCACCTGGGTGAGCACGATCTGCGCCGCGGTGCCGGCGCTGACATTGACCAGGCCCACCACGAAGGCCACGCCGTACAGCCAGGACATCGACAGCCAGCCCATCAGCCAGGCCAGCGGCACCGAGCCCACGGCCAGCGCCAGCAGCAGCTCGCCCGCCACATACACCGGCAGCTTGCGTACGCGGTCCAGCCACACACCCGATGGCAATGAGAACAGCACAAAGGGCAGCAGCTCCAGCGCGGTGAGCCAGCCCATCTGGGTGGGTGTGGCCTGCAACAGCACCGCCGCCGACAGCGGCAGCGCCAACAGCGTGATCTGACCGCCCAAGGAGCCGCACAGCACCGACAACCACAGGCGGCGGTAGGACGGATCGCGCAGCAGGTCGTCGGGGCGAAGGCGATACACCGGGGGCTTTCGGCAGGGCGTTCAGGGGAGCCGGGTCGGGGCATGCAGGCCGCTGCGTACCCAGGGCGGCGCCGATGCTAGCAGGCGATAATCCTGTGCCATGCACGACGAGCAATCGATCGACCAGTACTTCACCGAGCAGATCGTCGGCCCGACCCGACTGGTGGCGATGGGGCCCACGGTCGGACAACAACGACGTCCGTCGCGCGGAGTACTGGTTGACGCGGGCCGTGTCCGGCTTGAAATGAGCCTGATGGCCGCGCGCAGCGCCTGGGCGGCCGAGCCTGGCGAGGTGGTCGTCGGTCAGCCGGTGTCGCTGCCGGCGCTGGCGCGCTGGCGGATGGGCCTGCTGCTGGCGGCCTGGCTGGCCTGGAGCGCCGGCCTGGTGGCCCTGTGCGCCTGGTGGTGGCAGCCCTGATGACCGACGAACGAAGGAGCCCATGGTGAAGGAAGACCTGCCTGGGGCGAACCAGGACACTCTGGTCATTGACCCGGTGCGTCTGGGCATCGTCAACCGCCTGGCCGAGGGCAGCGTGATCGAGGGACGGGTGCGCTACGCCGGCGGCCTGCTGCTGCAGGGTGAGCTGGGCGGCCAGGGCGAGATCGTCGGCCGGCTGGTGGTCTGGCCCGGTGGCTTGCTGCGGGGGCGCTTTCGCGTTCTGGGCGACCTGTACCTGCTGGGACGTGCCGGGGCCGACGTGCCCGAGGCCGACCCGGACACGGTGATCGAGTGCCAGGGCACGGTCTATGTGGCCAGCAGCGGCATCTCGACCGGCACCCTGCTGGCCGCCCGCCTGCGTATGTATGATGGCGCGACACTGCAGGGGCCCTTCCGCACCTTGCGTGGCGAGTCCGCGCTGCCGGTGCTCGACGACACCGCCTGATATGGACGACAACACTGCCCTGCCCCCCTCCGATGACACCGGCCTGCCCGCGGCCGAAGTCCCTGCGATCGCACTGGGCCAGACCATGCCGGATGTCGATCGCGTGCCAACGCTGCAGCCGGCGATGCAGGCCCTGCCTGCTGCCGATGTGGCGCAGCGCCACTCCACCTTGGCCAACGGCCTGTCCTTCACCGGTGCCGCGCGCATCGTCGGCTCGATCACCGTGGCAGGCGAGGTGCAGGGGGATCTGCGCCTGGAGCAGTCGCCCGATGGCCATGTGACGATCACCGAAACCGGCACCGTGGTGGGTGACATCAGCGCGCCCAACATTGCGGTGATGGGTCAGGCCGTGGGCCTGCTTGATGCTTCGGGCGGCCGCGTCACGCTGCACGAATCGGCCAGCGTGTCGGGCCGCATCCGCTACACGCACCTGCAGGTCAACGGCGCCGACCTGAACGCGCAACTGGAGCGCGTGCGCAACGATGGCCCGAAGCACGGCTGAGGCGACTGCGGTCGCCACCAGCCAGGAGTTGCTGCGCTCTGCGCTTCATCGCTCGCAGCGCCGCAACACCTGGGTGGCTCGGCGTCGGCTGGCCTGGCGCTGGGCGGTATACCTGTCAGGCCGCGGCCTGCTCTACCTGGGTCCGCCGCTGTTGCTGGCGGCTGCCGGCGCCTGGTGGTGGCGGCAATCGGCAGCGCCGGCAAGGCCGGTCCCCGCCGCTGCGCGACCAGAAACGGTGGCCTCCGCGCCCGCCGTGGCAGCGCCCGCTGTGCCGGCCGCCAGCGCTGCGTTGCAGTTGCGCATGGATGAGGACGCCGCACAGACCTCATCGCAGCCCCGTCACCCTCGGTTACCATTGCGTGCACCAGAAGCGGCCTCCGCGGCCGACGCTCAGGAGTCCATGTGAACAGCCCAGAAGTCGCCCGCGCGCCAGCGCGCCTTGTGCCCATCGAGCAGCTCAACGCCATTTCCAGCCTGATCGCTGAAGGGGCTGTCTTCGAGGGCTCGTTCAGCTCTCGCCAGGACCTGGGACTGAAGGTCGACGGCGTGCTGCAGGGCGACATCAGCTTCCAGAGCGGCGGCACGGTGCACGTGGGCGCCACCGGCGTGATCGAGTCGACCACGATCGAAGCCGATCATGTGCTGATCGAGGGCAAGGTGCGCGGCACCGTGATCGCCCGCAAGTCCCTCGAGATCACCGGCACCGCCACGCTGCTGGGCGACGCGCTGTACGACGCACTGCTGGACATCCACCCGCGCGCGCGCCTGCGCGGCAAGGTGGAGTTCCGAGGCGAGATCGAAGGCCACCAGCTGGGACAGCAGCCCTTCGGTTCGAACTGAGCCCGCGCGGGCGGCCGTGCCGCCCGCCAGGCCTCAGGAGCGGTAGTCGGCGTTGATGCTGACGTAGTCGTGGGACAGGTCGCAGGTCCACACGGTGCTGCTGGCCGCACCGCGGCCCAGGTGCACACGCACGGTGATCTCGGCCTGCTTCATCACCCGCTGACCGTCTTCTTCGCGGTAGTCCGGGTGGCGGCCGCCCTGGGTCACCACATGCACGTCATCCAGGTGCATCTCGATCAGTTGCTGGTCGAGGTCGTCGATGCCCGCGTAGCCCACCGCGGCCAGGATGCGGCCCAGGTTGGGATCGCTGGCGAAGAAGGAGGTCTTGACCAGCGGTGAGTGGGCGATGGCGTAGGCGGCCAGGCGGCACTCGGCCTCATCACGGCCACCGTCGATCTGCACGGTGATGAACTTGGTGGCGCCCTCGCCATCGCGCACGATGGCCTGGGCCAGCTGGCGCGCCACCGCGAGGACGGCCTCGCACAGGGCCTGGCCCTCGGGGCTGTCGAGCGAGGTGATCTCGGCGTGACCCGCCTGGCGGGTGGCGATCAGCACGAAGCTGTCGTTGGTGGAGGTGTCGCCGTCGATGGTGATGCGGTTGAACGAGGCATCGGCCGCCTGCTTGACCAGCGGCTGCAGCAGCGCCGGCGCCAGCACCGCATCGGTGGCGATGAAGCCCAGCATCGTGGCCATGTTCGGCCGGATCATGCCGGCGCCCTTGGAGATGCCGGTGACGGTGACCGTGCGGCCGCCGATCTGCAACTGGCGCGACGCGGCCTTGGGCAGCGTGTCGGTGGTCATGATGCCCTCGGCGGCACGCGACCAGTTCGACGCCGACAGATCGGCCAGCGCGGCCGGCAGGCCGGCTTCGATGCGCTCGACCGGCAGCGTCTCCATGATGACGCCGGTGGAAAACGGCAGCACCTGCCGCGGCGTCAGGCCCATGCGGGCGGCCAGTGCATCGCAGCTGCGGCGGGCGCGGGCCAGACCGTCGGCGCCGGTGCCGGCGTTGGCATTGCCGGTGTTGATCAGCACGGCGCGAATGGCGGCTCCGGCGGCCAGATGCTCGCGGCAGACCTGCACCGGGGCGGCGCAGTAGCGGTTCTGGGTGAAGACGCCGGCCACTGCGGCACCTTCGACCAGTTCCAACAGCACCAGGTCCTTGCGGTTTGCCTTGCGCACGCCGGCTTCGGCCACGCCCAGGCGCAGGCCGGGCACCGGGTGGAGGTCAGCGGGGTTCGGGGCGGAGAGCAGGACGGGCATGGCGGTGGCGCTGGGCGGCTGGCTTCAGGGAAGGCGCATTGTAGGGATGCGCCTGCCTGTCACCGCCGGCCTCAGGCCACCAGTTGGCCGATGGCGATGACCGCCACCAGCGCCAGCCCGAGCAGGCTGATACCGCTGAGGATGCGCACGACCCGGCGGTCGGCCTCCTCGAAGGCCTGGGCGGGATCTCCCATCAGGTCTTCGCTGGGATCCCAGACCGCCATCTCGCCCAGCAGCGGCGCCAGAGGCGGGGTGTCGGCCAGGCCGCGTTGGCTGAGCACGGCGGTCATCGTGAGGGTGGATTGGCGTGCCATGGCGTTCACGCGGCCCGCTTCCAGGTGAAGAACTGCTCGCGCGGCGCCGCCCAGTAGGGCGTCAGGGGCGTACGCGGCAGGGCGCGGCGCACCGGTGTGGAGGCGTTGACCGGGCGGGCCGGCGATTCGGGCATGACCTCGCGGTAGCGGCGCAGTCGCTCGAGCGCCTGCTGGATGCCGGCAGCATCGTGCTGACCCAGGGCCTGTTCGGCATCGCGCAGCGCCTGCTCCAGCAGGGCAGAGGCAAAGGCACCGGTCGATCCCAGTGCGGCGCAATCGCCGGCGACCCGGCGGCAGCGGTGGATTTCGGCCTTGAGCATTTCGGGCAGGGTGGACATGGCAGTTCTCCTCTCGACGGGCCAGGACGAACTCGGTCTTGGCATGGAGCTCATTTCACCGGGTTGTGCGTGCCAAATCGACGCAGCGACCGCCTCGTCGCCCGCCGCTGCATAGACGATTGATGGACGATCAAGACCCCGCGGCCCACAAGTGCGCAGCCCGCACCGGTGACCCGGGCGGGCTGCGTCCAACGATGCGGGGGGGTGACCGGCTCAGTCGTCGATGTCGTCCGGCTTGGGCAGCAGACGCGCCACCCGCTGGGCGATGGGACCCGGCCGTGGCGGCTGGCGATGGCGCTGCGCACCCCGCGCCCGCTCCAGGCGCTCCCTGGGCAGGCGCACCACGTCGCGACGCGCCGTCGGCACCGAGAAGAGCCCCGGCACGCTGATCGAGCGAAACACCGTCAGGCTGTGGTACTCGCGGATGAACTCGACCCAGGTGGTCTCCTTGAGGAAGTCGATCACGCCGAACTGCAGGCGTCCAGGCCCCTGCCCGGGGTTGATGTCGACGTAGAAAGGCGTGCGCCAATCCCACTGGCCGGAGCGCATGGGATCGGGCAGGAAGATGTTCATCGCCAGGGCCTCATCCTCGAAGTCCCAGATGACCTCACCGCTGGGATCCATCCAGGGGGAATCGGTGTCACCGACACGCTTGACGCCGTCGAGTTGACTCGCCAGCCGGCGGGCCGCCGCCGCCACCTCCGGCCACTCGGCCAGTTCGCGCTCGATGCAGCGGGCCAGGCTGAGCAGATCGGTCAGTTGGTCCGGGCCATCCATGCGCAGGTCCCCGCTGGTGTCGTACTGCTGGGCCGCGATGAGTGCGCCCTGGATGCGCCTGCGCGTGCGCCGCGGATGCGGACTGTCGCTCATCACCGCGAGCAGGGCGTCGGCCAGGGCTTCGACACCGCGGGCGA
Source organism: Burkholderiales bacterium (assembly GCA_017302485.1). Taxonomy (GTDB): domain Bacteria; phylum Pseudomonadota; class Gammaproteobacteria; order Burkholderiales; family Burkholderiaceae_C; genus Ideonella. Next base: position 13,083 of record JAFLDI010000049.1, read on the forward strand.
TTTCGGACATGCGCGACAGCGACAGCGCTCCGCCGACGATCGGGTGCCGGCCCCGTTGCGCGAGCAGCGCGTGGTTCTCGCGCACGAACCACGCCGCAATGTCCTCGGCACTGGCCGAGCCGGCCTCGCGCAGGCGCTGGAACACCGCGGGATAGGACGCGGCGCCGGTGTAGAAGTTGGCGTTGCAGTAGCCGCTGGCCGCTTCGGCGAACGGCGCCACGGTGTGCAGCAGCTCCACCGACATGTTGAAGCAGTTGGCGAAGTGGATCAGCGCCAGTGGCTGACCCGGCGTCAGCCCCTGGGACAAGGCCTGCCCGATCGTGAAGGTGGGCATCGACGCATGGCTGACCGGCAGTGTGGGGCCACCGGTGGGCAGCGTTGGGCCGCCGGTGGGCAAGGTCGGGCCGCCCGTGGGCAAGGTCGGGCCGCCCGTGGGCAGCGTCGGGCCACCGGTGGGCAAGGTCGGGCC
>JAFLDI010000490.1 GCA_017302485.1 Burkholderiales bacterium
GCCGCCGGTCTGGTGGTGGCGCGCACCATCGCCATGCTGGTCAACGAAGCGGCCGATGCGGTGCAGCAAGGCGTCTGCAGCCCCGAGGGCGCCGATGCCGCGATGAAGCTGGGCGTCAACTACCCCGCCGGCCCCTTCGAGTGGCTGGCCCGCGTGGGCGCACCCGCGGTGGTGGGCCTGCTCGACCGCCTGGACACCCATTACCGTGGTGAGCGCTACCGCGTCAGCCCCTGGCTGCGCCAGCGGGTGTGGAGCGCCGCATGAAATTCGCCGAGTTCCACGCCGGCCAGGTGATCGAGGCCGGCCCCTACACGATCACCGAACAACAGATCCTCGACTTCGCGACCGACTGGGACCCGCAGTGGTTCCACACCGATCCCGAGGCCGCCGCCCAGGGCCCGCACGGCGGCCTGATCGCCAGCGGCTGGCAGACCTGCGGCATCGCGATGCGCCTGCTGGCCGAGAAGGCCCTGGCCGGCAGCGAGAGCTTCGCCTCGCCCGGCCTGCAGTACGTGAAGTGGCTCAAGCCGGTGCGCCCGAACGACACGCTGCGCGTGGTCGCCACCGTCGTCGAAACGCGCCGCGCCTCGGCCAAGCCGATGGGCATCCTGCGCTGGCGCTGGCAGCTCTACAACCAGGACGGCGCCGAGGTGCTGGACCTGGAGGCGACCAGCCTGTTCCGGCTGGCCGACTGAGTCCGGTCAGCGCAGCGTGCCGGTGATCGTCACGCTCACTGGGTCGCCGCTGATGGCCAGCAGACCCGCCCGGCGGCAGTCGTAGCCGGGTCTGACCACCTGCTCGATCGTGACCTCCTGCCCGGTGCGGCCATTGCGGCAGCGCACGGCGTAGGGCAGTTGTGCCCAGTCGGCCCGGCCGGCCACGCGCGGCGGCGGCTGCACCCGGCCGTCATGCACTGGCCAGGGGATCATCGGATTGCCCGACAGCGCCGTGTTCCAGCCATAGCCCTCCATGCCGAAGGTGGTGATGATGTTGCCCCAGGTCTCGTTGGTCCAGACATATCGCCCCGTGTTGCCGTCGTCGGCCGGGTAACTGCCCAGGTTCATGAACGGCCCGCGCTCCTGCAGCACGTTGCCGCTGTGGCCCAACGTCTGGAAGAACATCGAACCGAACTCGGCCGGCGATGGCAGACGCCAGCCGCCCACGTCGCCGAAGCGCGCCCGGGCCAGCCAGCGCTGCGCGTTGTCGAACTCGGCCAGGGGCGTGCTCACATGGCCGTGCGACGGATCGGTCCAGGCATAGCGGGTGCCCTGCACCGCGCCCACGTCGGCCAGCCAGGTGATGCCCAGGCGCGTGTCGTAGAAGGCCTCGAAGCCGGGCTTCTCCGGCTCGAGATCGATGCCTTCGAGTGTGGTGAGCCAGTCTCCCGCTGCCGAGGCCAGCATCGGGTGCAAGGTGCCGGCCAGGGCCAGGCACAGGGCGGCGGTGGGGCGCAGTCGGACCATGGCGCAATCTCCTGAGCAACGGGAGCCGCATCGTGCCGGCCCGCCGCCGCCGGCACATCCTCCAGGCAGTGGACGCGCGGCCGGAGACAATCAGGCCATGAGTGCCCACCGCCCTGTCGGCGTCGACCAGCTCGACCGCTTCGACGCCATCATCGACGCCCGCTCGCCCGCCGAGTTCGCCGAGGACCACCTGCCCGGCGCGATCAACTGCCCGGTACTGGACGACGAGGAGCGCCGCATCGTCGGCACGCTGTACGCCACGCAGGGCGCCTTCGTGGCGCGGCGCATCGGTGGCGCGATGGTGGCCGCCAATCTGTCGCGCCACCTGCGCACGCAGTTCAGCGGCATGCCCGAGCGCTGGCGCCCCCTGGTCTACTGCTGGCGCGGCGGCATGCGCAGCGGCTCGATGACCACCTGGATGCGCATGGTCGGCTGGGACGCCCAGCAGCTGGCCGGCGGCTACAAGAGCTTTCGCCGCCATGTGATCGCGCGGCTGGATGCGCTGGCACCCACGCTGGACCTGCGGGTGGTCTGCGGCCCCACCGGCAGCGCCAAGAGCCGGCTGCTGCGATTGCTGGCTGACGAAGGCGCGCAGGTGCTGGACCTGGAGGCGCTGGCGGTGCACAAGGGCTCGGTGCTGGGCCAGGTGCCGGGCCAAGGCCAGCCGACACAAAAGGCCTTCGAGACCCGGCTGTGGCAGGCCCTGGAGCCGCTGGATGCGGCGCGGCCGGTCTTCGTCGAGGCCGAGAGCCGGCGCATCGGCCGCGTGCAGCTGCCCACGGTGCTGCTTGAGCGCATGCGCCAGAGCCGTTGCATCGAGCTGCAGGCGCCGGTGGCCGCGCGCCTGGCCTATCTGCTGCAGGACTACGCCTACCTGGGCGACGACCGGGCCGCGCTGGTGCGCCAGCTGGGACTGCTGCGCGGCCTGCACGCCAACACCACGATCGACCAGTGGCAGGCCTGGGCGCAGGCGGGCGAGCTGGCCCCGTTGTTCGAGGCGTTGATGGTGCAGCACTACGATCCGGCCTACGCCCGATCGCAGCGCGGCGATTTTCTGCGTCTGGCCGAGGCCGAGCAGCACCCGCTGGCGTCGCTCGACGATGCCGCCCTGCGCGTGCTGGCCAAGCAGCTGTCCGCGCGCTGATCAGGCGCAGCG
>JAFLDI010000491.1 GCA_017302485.1 Burkholderiales bacterium
GACCGGGTGGCCCTGTCGAGGCGCCAGCGCCGCCTGGACCTGGACAGCCTGGTGGCCGGCAGCCTGATCGTCTACCCCCGCTATGTCGACCCGCTCAGCGGCCTGCCCTGCCCGCCGGAGCAGGCCATCGACGCCCTGCTGGCCTGGCGTCAGCGGCCGCCCGAGGGCCGGGTGCGCCAGGCGACCCGGCGCTGGGCCCTGGCCTGGGCACGCCGCTTGCGTGGACGTTGAGAACCGCCGGATCGGTGTCATAGGTCACGGTTGACCGCCCCCTGTCACCTGTTTGGGTTCACTTCTGGGGATCGCGCTCCGTTGACACTGGCACTTACACTGCGGCCCATAAAGACACCATGCTGGTGCATGCGAGGGATTCCGGCATGTTTCCGGTGGCGGTGGCTTGCCTTGCAGTCGCCATGATTCCGCATTCTCTGGACCATTTGCTGTCGCGCCAACGCACCCTGATGCTCCAGGGGCCGATGGGCGACTTCTTCGCTCGTCTGGCCCAGACGCTGCGCAGCAATGGGCAGCAGGTCTGGAAGGTCAACTTCAACGGCGGCGACGACCTGTTCTACAGCGGCACCGACGTGCTGCGCTTCCACCAGTCGGCGGCCTTCTTTGCCGAGTGGTTCAACCACCTGCTGGATGACCTGCAGCCCGACACCCTGGTGCTGTTCGGCCAGTCGCGCCCGCTGCACGCACTGGCCATTCCGCTGGCCCGCGCGCGCGGTCTGGCGGTCTTCGTCTTCGAGGAAGGCTATGTGCGGCCCGACTACGTGACGCTGGAGCAGGGCGGGGTGAACGCCGCCTCCACGCTGCCACGCGACGCTGCCTTCTACCGCGCCCGCCTGCCCGAGACCCTGCCGGCGCCGCAGCCCACGCACCAGACCTTCGGCCAGGTGGCGAACGTGGCCATCCGCTATGCGCTGGCCTGCCGAGCCGAGCGTCGCACCTACCCGCACTACCGTCACCACCGCGAGATCGACACCGCCGCCGAGGGCCTGCGTTGGGTGCGTGGCTGGGCGCGCAAGTGGTGGCACCGCTGGCGCGAGCGCGAGGACACGGTCTTCCTCGCCGCGCCCGAGCAGCACAAGCGCTTCTTCCTGGCACCGCTGCAGGTCTGGAACGACAGCCAGATCGTGGTGCACTCGCGCTATGGCGAGATGGGCGATTTCATCGACGAGGTGCTCAGCTCCTTCTCGCTGAACGCACCGGCCGACACCCTGCTGGTGTTCAAGCACCACCCGCTGGACCGGCCCTACTCGGACTACACCGCCTCGATCCGCCGCCGCGCCCAGGAGTTCGGCGTGGCCGACCGGGTGCGCTACATCCACGACCAGCACCTGCCCACGCTGCTGCGCCATGCGCGCGGCGTGATCACGGTCAACAGCACCACCGGCCTGCAGGCGCTGTTCCATGGCACGCCGGTGATCACGCTGGGTGACTCGGTCTATGACGTCGAGGGCCTGGTCTTCGAGGGCGAGCTGGACGGCTTCTGGAGCCATCCCGGCACCGTGGACGCCGAGCTGTTCCAGGCCTTCCGCAACCACCTGGTCACCGAGACCCAGCTCAACGCCAGCTTCTACGCCGACACGCCGGGCCTGCCGACCTACGCCATGTCATCCAGCACGGCGCTCAGCCGCCGGCTCGAGGCCACCTCGCCGATCCCCAGCGCGCGACCCCAGTCGGCCGCCTGATCGGCGCCGATCTTGCCCACATTGAAGTAGCGCGCCTCGGGGTGCGCCAGGTAGAAGCCGCTGACGGACGCGGCGGGCGTCATCGCCATGCTCTCGGTCAGGCCCATGCCGATGGCGCCCGCCTGCAGCAGCGCGAACATGTCGGCCTTGATGCCGTGCTCCGGGCAGGCCGGGTAGCCGGGTGCCGGACGGATGCCGCGGTAGGCCTCGGCGATCAGCTGGGCGTTGCTGAGCTGCTCGTCGGCCGCATAGCCCCAGAAGTCGGTGCGCACGCGCTGGTGCAGGCGCTCGGCAAAGGCCTCGGCCAGGCGGTCGGCCAGGGCCTTGAGCATGATCGATGAGTAGTCGTCGTGGGCGGCCTCGAACTCGGCCAGCTTCTTCTCGATACCGATGCCCGCAGTCACTGCGAACAGGCCCACATGGTCGGGCTGCACGCCCAGCGGCGCGACAAAATCAGCCAGCGAGCGGTTGGGCCGGCGCACACCGTCGACCACCGGGCGCTCGCCCTGCTGGCGCAGCGGGCGCCAGCGCAGCACCGGCTGCTGGCGCGCCGCATCGGCGAACAGCGTGATGGTCTCGCCGTCCACGGTGTTGGCGGGGTACAGGCCGATCACGCCCTGGGCCTGCAGCCAGCGGCCGTCGACCAGCTTCTTCAACATGGCCTGGGCGTCGGCAAAGACCTTGCGCGCCGCCTCGCCCACCACCGCGTCATCAAGGATGGCCGGGTAGCGGCCGGCCAGGTCCCAGGTCTGGAAGAAGGGCGTCCAGTCGATGCACTGGGCGATCTCGGCCAGGTCGTAGGCGCGGAACTCGCGCCGGCCGATGAACTTGGGCCCCGCCGGCG
>JAFLDI010000492.1 GCA_017302485.1 Burkholderiales bacterium
CGCTGACGATCGACAGGGCCTGTCGGTGGCGGGCGGCGCGCGCCGCAGCACGGGCGTGGCTGGCCGCATAGTGGTGGGCCAGCGTGTCGATGCGAGCGTCGGCCTGCAGCAGCATCAGCTGCCGGTCCAGGTCCTCCAGCCGGGTTGCGCGTTCGACCAGCGTGGCGCCGTGCCGGCGCAGCTCGGCCAGTCGCCCGAGCAGATCGGTCGGGCCGTCCAGAGCCTGCGGCGGCTGGGGTGGGCTTCGCTCGGCACTCAGCGCGCTGGACGCCAGCAGGCGCGCATAGCGGCCGACCGTGTCGCGCTGGGCAGGCGTCAGCCGCGCGGCCAGGGGGCCATCCAGCAACTCGCGCGTCAGCGACTCCAGGTAGCTCAGCGAGTTCACCAGCACCGCGTTCTCTCGCCGGAACTGATCGATCAGATCGCCCTTCTCGAGCAGTGCGGCGGCCAGCGCGTCGGCCTCGGCGGCCACGGTGGGCGCATCGCCGGCCAGCAGATAGGCCGGTGGCGGTGCCAGTCGGCTGGCCAATCCGCTCAACTGCTGGGCGTGGCCGGTGAGGTCGTCATAGTGGCGGCTGCGCTGCCAGCGTGCGGCCAGCAGGTCGCGGTCGACGGCGGCGTTCAGGCTGCGCACGTCGTGCAGCAGCTCGGCGTAGGCCGCATGCTGGGCGGCCGGAACAGCCCTGGCGCCACGCTCCAGGGCCGCGAACAGGCCCAGCGCCAGGGCCATCAATGCGGCGATCCAGACCCGTCGACGCCAGACGCGGGTGTTGTCTGGACCGGCCTTGCCGCCAGAGGGGTCGACGTCGGCGTTCACTGCAGCGGCCGTCCCTGCCACTGGCCGGTCAGTGACTGCAGGAAGGCGACGAGCAGCGCCACATCCTGGGCGTCCAGCTCGCGGCCGAGCTGCACCCGGGCCATGGTACGCACGGCCTCGTCCAGCGTGGCGGCCGAGGCGTCATGGAAGTAGGGCGCGGTGAGTGCCACGTTGCGCAGACTGGGTACCTTGAAGACGCCGCGGTCGGCCTCGCGTCCGGTGATGGCCTGCCGGCCTGGGTCGGCCGCCGCACTGCCCGGGGCGGCCTCCATGACGCCGAAGCGCTGGAACATGTTGCCGCCGATGCCCGCGCCCTGATGGCAGCTGGCGCAACCCAGTTCGATGAAGCGCTGCATGCCGGCGCGTTGCGGCGCGGAGAGCGCCCCTGGCTCGCCACGCAGGTGGCGGTCGAGCGGGCTGTCGGGGGTGAGCAACGTCTGCTCGAAGCTGGCAAGGGCGTCGACGATGTGTTCGGCGCTGGCCGGACCGCCATAGGCGGCGCGAAAGGCCTGCACATAGCGGTCGTCGTCGGCCAGCTTGGCCAGCACCTCGGGCCAACTGGACGCCATCTCCACGGGGTTGTGCACCGGCCCGCCAGCCTGCTCGCGCAGCGATGCGGCGCGGCCGTCCCAGAACTGGACGAAGTTCAGGCTGGCATTGAACACCGACGGGGCGTTGCGGCTGCCACTGCGACCGCCCACGCCCAGCGATACCGGCCGTCTGTCGGCACCGCCATGGGCCAGGTCGTGACAGCTGGCGCAGGCCACGCTGTTGTCGCTCGACAGGCGCACTTCGTTGAACAGCCGCTCACCCAGGGCGACCTTGGCGGCGGGCAGGGCGGGTGCCGGAGGCAGTGGCTGCAGGGCCTGGAAGGGCCTGGTCGAGGGTGGTACGGGCGGGGCGAGCGCGGGGTCCTCGGGCACCCCATCGCTCAGGATCCAGCCGGTGCACAGGCCCATGCACAGCAGAGTCAACGCAGCAACAGAGGACGGACGGCACGGCATGGACAGCTCGCAGCGCCAAACGGCAAGGCGTGGGCCCACCATGGTTGACCCAAGGCGACCGCGACGGCTTGACAGACGTCAAGGGCTTGCGGCGACACCCGCTCAGCCCGGGCGAAGGGTCCGTGGAATCGGCCTCAGGCGGCCTGCACCGCTCCCACCAGCGCCCCCGCCAGCAGCAGGCCCCAGGTCGGCCAGCGCGTGACCAGCACGGCCAGGGCGGTGCCGGCAGCCAAGGCCAATGTCACGGGCTGGTCGGCACTCAGGCCGGCGCCACGGCCGATGAAGACTGCGGTGCCCAGCATCGCCGCCACCACGATCGGCTCCATGCCGCGGCGAAAGGCCTGCAGCAGCCGATGCGCGCGCCAGCGCTGCGCCAGGTGGGCCGCGAGGCAGGCCAGCAGCGAGCTGGGCAGCAGCAAGCCGAACAGCGCCGTACCGGCCGCTGCGGCCGCGCCCGCGGCCGGCGTCAGTCCGAGACCGGTGGCGTGCTGCCAGCCGATCAGCCAGCCGGCCAGCGCCACGTACAGCACGTTGGGGCCGGGTGCGGCCTGGGCCAAGGTCAGACTGCGGGTGAAGTCGGCCTCGGACAGCCAGCCGCGCTCGTCCACCAGCAGCCGGTGCAGGTCGGGCGCCACCGTCATCGCGCCGCCGATGGTCAACGGCGACAGGCTCAGGTGGATCAGCAGCAACTGGCCCAGGTCCAGCGGCATGGCCGTCTCAGGGGGTGGCGCGCAGCCGGCGCCAGGTGAGCACGCAGGCCGGGCCGCCGAACACCAGCACCACCGCCACCATCGGCCAGCGTGCCACCAGTAGCGCCGCCAGCGCGCCGGCCGCCAGGGCCAGCGCCGGCCAGCGG
>JAFLDI010000493.1 GCA_017302485.1 Burkholderiales bacterium
CCGGGTCTGCCGCGAAGCACCCTCGAAACCTCCGTCAGGTCCCCCCGGGGCCCGCTAGTGTGGCGGGCTTTCCAAGGTGAGGACTCGACATGATGAACATCCTGATGACGCTGCTGGTGGGCTTGGTGGTCGGTGCCGTGGCCCGGCTGCTGATGCCCGGTGACCAACGCATGGGCTGGATCATGACCAGCCTGCTGGGCGTGGCCGGTTCATTCCTGGCCAGCTTTGCCGGCCAGGTGGCAGGCTTCTATGCGGCCGGCGACAGCGCCGGCTGGATCGCCTCGGTGCTGGGCGCGCTGGTACTGCTGTTCGTGGTGTCGCGCCTGCAAGGTGCCAGCAACGACCAGGGCTGAGCGCCGCTCAGCGCGGCAACTGGGCGGCGTGATCCAGCCATTGCCCCAGCGCCTGCACCAGATCGGCGCGGCTGAAGGAGCAGCTCTCCTCGCCCAGCATCACCGCGGTGTCCAGTGGCTGCAGCAGCCGCTCGAGCACCTGGGCATAGCGCTGCGGCAGACCGTCCCACTGCAGCGCGGCCAGCCGAAAGCGGGCGCACACGGCCTCGGGGGCGATCTCGCCGGATTCAAGCTGACGCAGCGTGCTGCGCAGGTGGTGGACAGTGGTGTCGAGGTCGTTCATCGGGCCTTGGAGCGTCGAACAGCCGCCCGCGGGCGGCGTTGATCCGGCGATTGTGCCGCGCCACCACGCGCTGCAATAGCGGCGGGTGCAGCCCCGCCGGGGACCGGGCACCCACCCCACCCGGAGCACCCCATGAACACCATCAGCATTCAAGGCGGCAGCAACGCCTTTCTTCTCGACGGCAGCAAGGACCTGGCCGGCCGGCGCAAGGCGCGCGAGGCCATTGGCGAAGCGCTGGCTGGAGGCGACCTGGAGGCCGCCCGCAGCGCCTTCACCCAGTTCAGCGAGGCCTCGGCAGCCGACCGCGCCAGCCGCCACCCCGATGGCCCCTTTGCCCGTCTGCAGGCCGCCCTGGAGGCGGGCGACCTGGACGAGGCCAAGGCGGCCTACCAGAAGCTGTCCGGCCCCCGTCGCAACGACGAGGGCGAGGGCGCGCGCAGCCGGCCGCTGGCCCAGGAGGGCCCGTTGGGTCGGCACATCGACCTGAGCGCCTGAGCTCCTGACGCGACCGCCGGGCACGGAACCGGCGGTCGCCCGCGGGATCCATCCCGGTTCGCCGGCGCGGCGTATGCTCGCCAGCATTGACCCGGAGATCTCGCCCATGCCCCTGCTTGATCGCCGCCAGCTCGTTGCGAGCCTGGCCGGCGCCACCCTGTCGTCGCTGTCCAGCCGAGGCGCCCACGCCGCCGCGCCACTGGTCGTCCCCCCCTTGCCACTGCGTCAGCGCCGCCTGGCCAATGGCCTGCAGGTCATCAGCCTGCGGGCCGGCGGGGTCGGCACCGTGGCCATCAATGTCTGGTACCGGGTGGGCGGCAAGGACGACCCCGAAGGCCGCTCGGGCTTTGCCCACCTCTTCGAGCACCTGCTGTTCAAGGGCTCGGCCCACCTGCTGCCCGAGCAGTTCGACCGCCTGACCGAGGATGTCGGGGGTGAGAACAACGCCTTCACCGCCGAGGACGTCACCGCCTACCACGCGGTGGTGCCCTCGCACCACCTGGAACGCATCCTGTGGGCCGAAGCCGACCGCATGGCCAGCCTGCGCCTGGACGAAGGCAATTTCCGCAGCGAGCGCTCGGTGGTGCAGGAGGAGTTCCGCCAGCGTGTGCTGGCCGAGCCCTACGGCCGGCTGTTCAACGCCATCCCGGCCGCCACCTACCAGCGCCACCCCTACCGCCGCCCGGTGATCGGCAGCATCGAGGACCTCGACGCCGCCACGCTGGATGACGTGCGGCGCTTTCACGCCACCTACTACCGCCCCGACAACGCGGTGCTGATCGTCGCCGGCGACTTCGACCCCGCGCAGCTCGACGCCTGGGTCGACCGCTACTTCGCGCCGATCGCCCGGCCGCAGACCCCAGTGCCCCGCGTCACCATCACCGAGGCCGCCTGGCGCAGCAGCCGGCGCATCGCGGTCAGCGGCCCCAGCGTGCCGCTGCCGGCGGTGGTGGCGATCTGGCAAGGACCGCGCGCCGGCCACCCGGATGTGGCGCCGCTGTCGGTGGCCCAGGCGCTGCTGTCCTCGGGCGAGTCCTCGCGGCTGAACCAGTCGCTGGTCTACCGCCAGCGCATCGCGCAGGCCGCGGCCTTCCAGGCCGACCCGCACACCGATGCCGGCGCCCTCTTTGCCTACGCGATTGCCGCCGGGCGCAGCACCCCGCAGCAGTTGTTGCCGCCCCTGCTGGCCGAGCTGCGCCGGCTGGCCCAGGCACCCATCGCCGCCGCCGAGCTCGACAAGGTCAAGACCCAGATGCTCACCGCGGCGCTGGGCGCGCGCCAGAGCGCGCAAGGCCTGGCCGAGGCCATCGGCTGGGCGGTGATCCACCGCAACGACCCTGAGGCCATCAACCGCGAACTGGCCGAGCTGCAGGCCGTCAGCGCCGCCGATGTGCAGCGCGTGCTGCGCCAGTATGTGCTGGGTCGCCCCAGCACCGTGCTGCACTACACCCAGGAACGGCGTGCCTCGCGCCCGCGCACCCCGACCCGCCAGGAGAGCCGCTGATGTCCCCCGCCCTGCCCCGTCTCACGCTGCT
>JAFLDI010000494.1 GCA_017302485.1 Burkholderiales bacterium
GGAGAGCTGGCGCTCGTCGGCGGCCAGCAGGTCGATGCCGTCGAAGCGCGCACGGCCGGCGGTGATGCGCGCCGCGCCGTCGCTGATGCCCAGCAGCGCATACGACAGCACCGACTTGCCGGAGCCGCTCTCGCCCACCAGGCCGACGATCTCGCCGCGGCGCAGCTGCAGGCCCACGCCCTGCAGCGCGTGCACGGTGCCGCCGCGGGTGCGGAATTCGAGGTCGAGGCCCTCGACCTCGAGCAGCGGCGGCTGGGCGTGTCCCGTCATGTCCGCTTTCGGGGGTCGAGGATGTCGCGCAGCGCGTCACCCAGCAGGTTGAACGAGAACACCGCGAGCATCAGCACGGCGCCGGGGAAGAAGCTGACCCACCATTCGCCGGAGACGATGTACTGCGCACCCTCGGCCACCAGGATGCCCCACTCGGGCGTCGGCGGGCGCACGCCGAGGCCGATGTACGACAGCCCGGCGGCATTGAGGATGGCCCAGCCCATGTTCAGGCTCACCTGCACCGCCGCCGGCGGCAGGATGTTGGGAAACAGTTGGCGCACCAGGATGCGCCATTCGCCGTTGCCCGACAGCCGCGCCGCCTCGATGAAGCCCGCCTGGCGTCGCACGTTGGTCTCGGCACGCGCCACGCGCACGTAGAACGGGATGTTGATGACCGCCGTGGCGAGCACGATGTTGCCCACGGTGTTGCCCAGCGCGGCCACGATGCCCATGGCCAGCACGAAGAGCGGAAAGGCCATGATGGTGTCGGACACACGCGTCACGCCCAGGTCCCACCAGCCGCCGAAGTAGCCGGCCATCAGGCCCAGCGCGATGCCGATGACGAAGCTCAGGGCCACCGCCGACACCGCGATGCCCAGGTCGAGCCGCGTGGCCACGATGGTGCGGCTGAAGATGTCGCGGCCCAGCGCGTCGGTGCCGAACCAGTGCTGCGCGCTGGGCGGCTGCAGCGCCACCGCGGCGTTGCTGGCCAGCGGGTCGTGCGGCACGATCCAGGGGCCCACCAGGGCCAGCAGCACGAAGAGGCCGAACAGCGCGGCGGCCAGCAGCGTCACCGGGTTCTCGGCCAGCACGTGGCGGACGTGGGCGGCGGTGTTGGACATGGCCTTCAGCCTTCCAGGCCGACCCGCGGGTCGATCAGCACGTACAGCAGGTCGACCACCAGGTTGAGCAGCACGAAGAGCACGCCCATGGCCAGCACGAAGCCCTGCACCGGCGCATAGTCGCTGGCGGTCAGCGCGTCGATGGCGTAGCTGCCCACGCCGGGCCAGGCGAAGACCTTCTCGATGATCACGCTCGAACCCAGCATGAAGCCGAACACCATGCCCAGCGTGGTGACCACCGGCAGCAGTGCGTTGCGCAGCGCATAGCGGATGCGAACCGTGGTGGTGGACAGCCCGCTGGCGCGCGCCGTGCGCACGAAGTCCGACGACAGCACCTGCAGCATCGAGGCGCGTGTCATGCGCGCGATCGGCGCCAGCACGAAGAGCGCCATCGTGATCACCGGCAGCATCAGCTGGCGCAGGCAGGCCCAGGCCAGCGCCGGGTCGCCGGCGATCAGCGCATCGGCCACGTAGAGGCCGGTGACGGCGGGCGGCGGCGAGAACATCGGGTCGAGCCGGCCCAGCGGCGCCGGCGCCCAGCCGAGCAGGAAGTAGAAGACGTAGGCCAGCAGCAGCCCGGTGAAGAAGGTGGGCAGCGAGACGCCGGCGGTGGTCAGGATGCGGCACAGCTGGTCGATCCACGAGCCCGGCCGGCTGGCCGCCGCCACGCCCAGGGGGATGGCCACCGCACAGGCCAGCACCAGCGCGATCAGCACCAGCTCGATGGACGCCGGCAGCCGCGTCAGCAGCTCCTGCAGCACCGGCTGGCCGGTGGTGATGGACAGGCCGAAGTCGCCGCGCGCCAGCCCGGCCACGTAATGCAGGAACTGCTCGGGCAGCGGCCGGTCCAGGCCGAGCTGGCGGCGCACCTGGTCGACCGCCTCCTGGGTGGCGGCGCCACCGGCGAAATAGGCCGCCGGGTCACCCGGCAAGGCGCGTGTCAGCACGAAGGTGATGACCACCACGCCCAGCAGGTTGGGCAGGGCGGCCAGCAGGCGGCGCAGGATCAGGCGGCCCATGTGTTCAGCCGATCATCAGCCCATCAGGCTGACGTGCGCGGCCACCACACGCCAGCCCTCGGGCAGGCGCACCCAGGTCTGGCTCTGGCGGCCGATGCGGTCGCTGCCGGCGCGGCGGAATTCGGTCATTGCGGTGGCCAGGTCGGCGCCGAAGGTGGTGATCACGGTGTGCTGCAGCGTGCGCGCCAGGCCCTGCGCCGGCCGCGCCTGGCGGAAGGCGCGGATGGCCTCGATGCCGTACAGGTTCTCGCCGACGCCGAAGCGCACCGTGAAGGCGCTGGACCAGAACAGCTCGTCGAGCACGTCGACGCGGTTGTTGACCAGCGCGTCCTCGTAGCGCGCGAAGACGGCGCTGACCTCGGCCTGCACCTCGGGGCGGTTGATGTCCATGGCCTTCATCCCAGCGCCGCCACCGGCGCGCGTGCCACGCCCTGCGCCTCCAGCGCGGCGGCAGCGGCCAGCACGAGGTCTTCGCGCCAGGGCGCGGCGATCAGCTGCACGCCGATGGGCAGCGCCGGGTGGGCACCC
>JAFLDI010000495.1 GCA_017302485.1 Burkholderiales bacterium
GGGCTGGCGCTGCTGCTGGTCAACGTGGCGGTGGTGGCGGTGATGGTGTGGGCGCTGCTGCAGCGGCGGCGGGCACGGGCGCCGTGAGGCCGTGACGCCGTGCCAGGGTCAAGCCATCATCGCCCGCAGCACCCCGAACCCCGCGGCCGCCAGCAGCGCCATGCAGGGCAGCATGCTGATCAGGAAGCCCAGGCTGCGGCGGCCGGGGTCGCGCATGTAGGCCTGCTGGTAGACGATGCGGCCTACCAGGTAGACGGCGCCGGCGATGGCCGCCGGCAGCGGCGCGAAGTAGCGCGCGGCCAGGTACAGCGCGGGGATGAAGACGACCAGCAGCTCCAGCGTGTTCATCTGCACGCGGTACGCGCGCTCGAACATCTCGTGGCCGCTGACGGCCGGCGGCTTGATGCCGTAGCGGCCGCGCGCGCGGCCGACCAGGGCGCCGAAGACCAGGAACTGCAGCAAGGCGAGCAGGGCGACGGGATCGATGAGCGGCATGGTGGCGGCGTTGCTGAGACGAAGCCCCGATGATGCCGGCTACAAAGCCATCGCCGGCCGTTCCGCCATCGCGGCGCGCCAGCGCAGCAGGTTCGGGTGCTGCTCGCCGGGCTTGACGCGCACCACGCGCGCGAAGTCGACCGCCACCACCGCGGTGATGTCGGCCACGCTGAAGTGCTCGCCGGCCAGGAAGGGGCGGTCGGCCAGGCGGGTGTCCAGCGCGGCGAAGAACTGCTGCAGCCGGGCCACGCCGCGCTCGGCCAGTTCCGGGATCTGCGCATAGTCCACCGGGCCGGGCAGGGCGCGGCCGCGCATCGCCGGCGAGCTGTTGCGCAGCACCTCGGCCACGGCCAGCAGGCCTTCGAACTCGGCGCGCCAGTGCCAATGCGCCACCTCGGCCCGTTCCTCGGGCGTGCGGCCACTCAGCGGCGGCTCGGGAAAGCGCGCTTCCAGGTAGGCCAGGATCGCGGCATTGTCGGTCAGCACCGGACCGCCCTCGATGCGCAGGGCCGGCACTGTGCACTGCGGGTTGATGGCGCGGAAGGCCGGACTGAACTGCTCGCCTTGGCGCAGGTCCACCGCCACCGTGCGGTGCGGCACGCCCTTCTCGGCCAGCAGGATGCGCGCGCGGCGCGGGCTGGGCGCGGTGGCGCAGTCGTACAGCGTGAGATCGCCGCCGCTCATGCGTCGCGGCCCTGGTTGCGCGCGCGGTCGATGTCCGCGGCCTCGTGCCGCTCGGCCAGTTGCGCATCAGCCGCACCCCAGGTGCGGTTGACGATGCGCCCGCGCTGCACCGCCGGCCGCTGCGCGATCTCGTCGGCCCAGCGGATCACGTGGCTGTACTCGTACACCGACAGGAACTCGCCGGCTTCATAGAGCTGGCCCTTGGCCAGCGCGCCGTACCAGGGCCACACCGCGATGTCGGCGATGCTGTAGTCCTCACCGGCCAGGTAGCGGCTCTCGGCCAGGCGACGGTCCAGCACGTCCATCTGCCGCTTGGCTTCCATGGCGAAGCGGTTGATCGGGTACTCGAACTTCTCGGGCGCATAGGCATAGAAGTGGCCGAAGCCGCCACCCAGGTAGGGCGCACTGCCCATCTGCCAGAACAGCCAGGACAGGCACTCGGCCCGCTGCGCACCAGCGGGCATCAGCGCGCCGAACTTCTCGGCCAGGTACAGCAGGATCGCGCCCGACTCGAAGACCCGTACCGGCTGCGGTCCGCTGCGGTCCAGCAGCGCCGGGATCTTCGAGTTGGGGTTGACGCCAACGAAGCCGCTGCCGAACTGGTCACCCTCCTGGATGCGGATCAGCCAGGCGTCGTACTCGGCGCCGGTGTGGCCCAGCGCCAGCAGCTCTTCCAGCATGACCGTCACCTTCACGCCATTGGGCGTGGCCAGCGAATACAGCTGCAGCGGGTGCCGGCCCACTGGCAGGTCCTTGTCGTGTGTGGGACCGGCGATCGGGCGGTTGATGCTGGCAAAGCGACCGCCGTTGGCGCGGTCCCAGGTCCAGACGCGGGGAGGGGTGTAGGGCTCGCTCATGCGTGCGAGTGTAGGCAGCCCGGCGCCGCGCCGCACCGGCCGCAAGACCCTGGTCACCGTTGCTTCGGGAAACTGGGGGGCTGACCCCGGACCCGGCGCACCACAGAATCGGCAGCACGGCGCTTGCCGTGTTTCCGGAGTCGCGCATGACCACCCCCGCCCTGACCCCCTGGTATGCCCGTCGCCGCGTGCCCCTGGCCGTGCTGGCCCTGCTGTGGAACGCTGTGGGCGCGCTCGACTTCACGATGACCCAGGTCCGCCACCCCGGCTACCTGGCCGACTTCCCGGCCGAGATGATGGCCTACCTTGACAGCCTGCCAGGCTGGGTCCATGCGGCCTGGGGGGTGGGCGTGTGGGGCGGCGTGGCCGGCTCGGTGCTGATGGGGCTGGGCCGGCGCGCGGCGCTGTGGCCGTATGGTGCATCCCTGGTCGCCTCGGCCCTGGTGTTCGTGCAGAACCACCTGCTGACCCAGCCGCCCGCCAGCCTGGGGGGCACCGGCGCGATGCTGTTTTCGCTGCTGATCGTGGTGCTGGCGGCGCTGCAG